>NZ_JAPFGX010000048.1:0-20163 GCF_059803575.1 Sphingomonas sp. URJC2 | reverse complement strand
CGCCTGCCGCCGCCAGACCGCGCGCGCTGGCCCGGCCGGCCAGCCGCCACGCCCCGCCGGGGCGCAGATCAAGGCTGCCGCCAATCTCCGCCCGCTGCACGGTCAGCCCCGGTGCGGTGATCCCGAGCGCGGCCAGCACGACCTGCCCGCCCGCGCCCCCGCTCCCGCCCGACAGGCCGATCATGCCGCGCAGCCCGGCTGCCGCCAGCTTCGCATCCGGCACCGTCGCCGCCGCCGTCGCCAGCCGCGCGGCGGCGCGCCAGTCGTCGAGGCCAGGCGACAGGCCAAGCTCGACCGCCGCATCCAGCCCGGCCAGCCGCGCCGCGCCGCAATCAATCCCCGCCGCCCTGACCGGCCCGGTGAGCGCCGGCCGCCCGCCCCGGACCGAGACGGCGAGCCGCCCGAACAGCCCGTCGATCCGGCACGGATCGGCGCGCAACGCCGGCGCGGCAAGCGCGATCCGGCCGGCAAAGCCGTCATTCACCCGCCCGCGCCCGGCCAGCGCGATCCGCACCGGCCCGGCCGGCGTCGCCACATCGGCAATGGCATCGGCCAGCTGAAGGTCGAAATCGGGCAGCGCCGCGCCGCCCGCTGCCCCCGACCTGAGCCGGTCGAGCGCACCGAGATCGAGCCGCGCCCCCGTCCAGCGTGCACGCAGCCGGACGCCCCCGGCCCGGATTGCGGCGATGCGCGGCGCGCCCAGCCGGGGCGCGAGGTCGATTTCGACCCAGCGGGCGGACATGTCGGGCCGGGCGGGATCGCCGATCAGCAGATTTTCGATCCGCTGGGTGCGCACACCGATCCGGGCCAGCGTATAGCGCGCGGGGATGCCGCGCGTGCTGAGCGCGCGTGCAATAACCCGGTCGGCAATCGGCGCGCGTGCCAGCCACAGCGTCGCCAGCGCCACGGCGATCCCGGCCGCGCCGAGCATCGCCACCCGCGCGGGTCGCGAGGCCATGGGGCGCACGGCCGCGCCGTCCAGGGCAGGCAGGTCGGTCAGGATCGAACCGTCGCGTTCATTGCCTTCCACATAGCGGGCGCGGACGCCGATTGCGAAGCCCGGATCGGCGGCATAAGCCTTGGGCCATGGCGGGCATGGCAGATAATCGGACGGATGGTGACGTGCCTGTAGCGCGCGGAGACATGCCGGAGGGCGGCTCCGCCACCGATCCGGGCGGCACGGCGGGGCACCGCGCGCGGCTGCGCCAGCGGCTGCTGCGCGGCGGGCCGGATGCGCTGCTCGATCATGAACTGATCGAATATCTGCTCGCCCTCGCGATCCCGCGCCGCGACACCAAGCCACTCGCCAAGCGGCTGATCGCCGAGTTTGGCGGCATTGGCGGGCTGCTCGCCGCCGATCCGGAGGCGATTGCCCGCACCGGCCTTGGCGAATCGGCGATCAGTGCGCTGAAACTGGTGCAGGCGGCGGCGCTGCGGCTGCTGTCGGCCGAGGTGCGCGCGCGGCCGGTGATCAACAGCTGGGCGGCCCTGCTCGATTATCTGCACGCCGACCTTGCCCATATCCCGGTCGAGCGGGTGCGCGTGCTGTTCCTCAACGCCAAGAACATGCTGATCCGCGACGAGGTGATGAGCACCGGATCGACCAACGAGGCGGCGATCTACACCCGCGAAGTCATCCGCCGCGCGCTCGACCTGTCGGCATCGGGGCTGATCCTCGTCCATAATCATCCAAGCGGCGATCCGGCACCGAGCAAGCAGGACATTGCCGTCACCCGCGACATTGTCGAGGCGGGCCGGCGGCTCGACATCACCGTGCACGACCATCTGATCATCGGATCGAACGGCCATAGCAGCCTGAGGTCGATGGGGCTGATCTGAGGGAATGGCCAGTCCCGCCGCCGGATCGCATGGTCAGGCGAGCTTGAAGCCCTCCTTGTTCATCAGTGCGGTCAGCTTCTTGTTGGCAGCGGCATCCAGACCGGCCTTCAGCCTGGGGAAGATCCGGTCTTCCTCGTCGCGCATATGCGCCTCGATCGCCGCGCGAAACTCGGCCAGCTTCGCACGGAAGCCGGGGCCGTCTTTCGGCATTTTTTCAAGCTCGTAGAGATATTGCTTCACATAGCCATGCTCGCCGTTCAGCCGATCGGCCTCCTCGGTCTGGCCGGCTTCGCGCAGCGCCGGATAGATGGCGTTTTCTTCCTCGAGCGCATGTTTGGCGAGCGCGTGCTTGAGCTGCATCAGCAGGATCGTCCGCCGCGGGCCGTTGGTCCCGCCGGTGGCCTCCAGCGCATCGAACAGCTTGAGCGTCGCCCGGTGCTCGGCCGCCAGCGCCGCGTCCCAATCCCCGGCCAGCAGCGTCGGTGCCTGCACTGCCGCCTTGCGCCCGAGATTGGCGATCAGACCGATCGCAACGCCCGCCGCCGCCGCTCCAAGCAGCAGGCCCGTCTGGCTGGTGCCGCCGCTCTGGCCGGTGCCGCCGCCATCGTCATTCTTCACCGGCGTGCCCTGCTTGCCGCGCCGGGGCCGGGCGGATGACGAATCGCTGCTCCGGGCATCCGCCCCGGCATCGGCTTTGCCGCCGGCCTCGACCGCACTGTCACCCTTGGCCTTGCCGTCCTTGCCGCTGCCGGCCCTCGATCCCTCGCTGCGGCCACGCGCGGACTTGTCCTGACCGGCATCGCCGCCATCGGCACCGGAGGCTGTCTTGCTGGGGGCTTCGCTTGCCATGTCCGCCGTCTCCTCGATTTCCGTCTGTGGCGACAACCGCTGGCCCGGCGCGACGTTCCCTCGGCCGGACTCAGCTTGGCCGGAGGCCCGGATCGTGGCGGCGCAATCATCTGGATCAGGGGCGCGGCAGGCCGGCGCGACGCGACCGGGCGATTAACTTTCTTTTATCCGTGCTGGCGGCCCCATCACGCGCCGCCGCCCCTAAAATATGAAAGAGCGATGACAATGTCTGGAATAAGGCAACCGGATTGATGCCCCGGATAGATGCCAGTCATTGGCGTTCGCGATATTCGTCCAGGAGGATCATATGCGTTGGTTCACCGCACATGCACCGATCCGGCAGAAGCTGCTGCTTGCCTTTGGCGTGATGGTCGGCCTGACAGCGCTGCCGGCACTGGCGGCGCTGCTCGCCGGGGCATGGATCGTCGCAGCCGTCGCTGCGGTGGCGACGCTTGCCGGGGTCGTGATCGCCCATTTGTGCCGCGAAGCGATTGCCGGTCCCTATGTGACGACCGTGGTGCGGATGGAGGCGCTTGCCGCCGGTGATCTGGACAGCCCCATTGCCCATACCGACTATACCGACTGTGTCGGCCGGATGACGCGCGCGATGTTCGTGTTCCGCGACACCGCCCGCGCCCAGCTGACCAGCCGCGCCGAGGAACAGACGCTGGTGACGGGCATTTTCGGCACCGCGCTGGCCTCGCTGCGCCAGGGCGACCTGACCGTGCGCATCGCGGCGGACGTGCCTGTCGCCTATCGCCAGCTCAAGACCGATTTCAACGACATGGCGGAAACGCTCCAGGCGCTGGTGACCGCGCTCGGCGACAGCAGCCGGACGATCATGGGCGGATCGAGCGAGATTGCGAGCGCGGCCGGCGACCTAGCCCGCCGCACCGAGGCCAATGCCGCCAGCATCGAGGAAACCGCCGCCGCCATCGCGCAGATGCACGAGCGGCTGGGCGAGGTTTCGGCATCCGCCCGCAGCACGGTCGACCGCGCCGACCAGACGCGCGAGACCGTTTCGGCCGGGCGGACGACCGCAAACGAGGCGGTGGCGGCGATGGAGCGGGTGTCGGAAAGCGCCAAGGGCATCGACAGCGTGATCGAGGGCCTCGACAAGATCGCGTTCCAGACCCGGGTTCTGGCGATGAACGCGGCGGTCGAGGCGGGGCGCGCGGGCGAGGCCGGGCGCGGCTTTGCGGTCGTCGCCGATCTCGTCTCTGCACTCGCGATGCGCGCCGAGGAAGAGGCCAAGCGTGCCCGCGACCAGCTGACCGTCACCCAGACCGACATCGGCAGCGCGGTCGGCGCGGTCGAGCGGGTGGACACGGCGCTGGCGGCGATTGCCGATGATGTCGGCACCGTCCATGCGCTGCTGGCCGACATTGCGCGCGACAATGCCGCCCAGTCCGCAGCCATCACCCAGATCAATGCCGCGATCGGATCGATGGACCAGTCGACCCAGCAGACCGCGGCGATGGTCGAACAGACCTCTGCCGCGGCCAACACGCTGATGGGCGAAGCGGGCGTCCTTGCGGACCGCGCCTCGGCGTTCGACACCGGGGGCGCACCGGGCGGCGACCGCGGCGGACGCCCCCATGGCCAGCGCGCGCCCGCGTTGCGGGTGGTTTCAGACCAGCGGGCCGGAACGCGGTCCGCGCGCATGGCCGTCGACGCCGGGTGAACCAGCCATCAGAGCATTTTCAAGCCGGGCTGAATCGCCCGGCGACTCGGAAAATGCAGCCGGGCGGCATCAGCCTTTTTTGAGGTGCCGGCGGCCGAGCAGTTCGGCAATCTGCACGGCGTTAAGCGCCGCGCCCTTGCGCAGATTGTCGGACACGCACCACAGCGCGAGGCCGTTTTCGACCGTCGGATCCTCGCGCACGCGGCTGACATAGGTGGCGAACTCGCCCACGCATTCGATCGGCGTCACATAGCCGCCATCCTCGCGCTTATCGACGAGCATCACGCCCGGCGCCTCGCGCAGCAGGCGCTGGGCGTCGGCGGCCGAAATGTCGTTTTCGAACTCGATATGGATCGCCTCGGAATGGCCGACGAACACCGGCACGCGCACGCAGGTGGCGACAACCTTGACCTTGGGGTCGAGGATCTTCTTGGTCTCGACCACCATCTTCCATTCTTCCTTGGTCGACCCGTCGTCGAGGAAGCTGTCGATATGGGGAATGACGTTGAAGGCGATCTGCTTGGTGAACTTCTTCGGTTCGGCCGGGTCGCCGACAAAGATGTTGCGGCTCTGCTCGAACAGCTCGTCCATGCCCTGCTTGCCCGCGCCCGACACCGACTGATAGGTCGCCACGACCACGCGGCGGATCTTCGCGAAATCGTGCAGCGGCTTCAGCGCCACCACCATCTGCGCGGTCGAGCAATTCGGATTGGCGATGATGTTGCGCGCCCTATAGCCGTCAATCGCCTCGGGATTCACCTCGGGCACGATCAGCGGCACGTCCGGTTCCATCCGGTAGAGCGAGGAATTGTCGATCACCGTGCAGCCGGCAGCGGCAAAGCGCGGCGCGTGGATGCGCGTCGCCTCCGACCCGATGGCGAACAGCGCAATGTCCCAGCCGGCGGGATCGAAATGCTCGATATTCTGGACCTTGACCGTGCGTCCGGTGTCGCCCAGCTCGACCTCTTCGCCCTGGCTGCGCGACGATGCCAGCGCGGCCAGCTCGCTGATCGGGAATTCGCGTTCCGCCAGAATGTTCAGCATCTCGCGGCCGACATTGCCGGTCGCGCCCGCGACCACCACCCGATAACCCATGAAGCGCCTCCTCAAGGGGGTGGCGCGTAGCGGGCGGGCACTGGCCTGTCCAGCACCGGGCGGGCGCGGGGCGCCCTCCGGGGGCGGGCTGCGGGCCAAGATTTTCTTGGGCCGCCAAAAGCCGGGGGCGGCACCCCGCCCGCCCCCGGCCTCGCAATCAGGCGAAGGCGATGCGCGTCTGCCGGCGGCGCAGCCCTGCCCCGGCGAGGCCAAAGCCCGCGACCATCATCGCCCAGGTCGCGGGTTCGGGAACCGCATTGCCCGAAAACCGCACCTCCGACAGGCCGCTCGCCCAGTCACGCTCGGCATAGCTGCCCTCAGCATGGTTGGACAGGATGTCGATCCGCACGAACCGCGCCTCGCCCGCCAGCGCGAAATCCTGCGCCGCCAGCGCCTGGCCGGTGCCGAGCGCCAGCTGCGCATCGAGCGCGCGGGCATAGCTGGTGCCGTCGCGCGACACGAAGATGCTGAAATCCTTCACCCCGCGCAGGATGGTCGACATGAACTCGGCCGGATTGCCGAAGTTATAGTTCCAGAGGCTGACGCCGTTCAGCGCATAGACATCGCCCAGATCGAAGGTCAGCGACGCCTGATTCACGCCCAGATTGGTCATCCACATATTGGCGAAACCGGCATCATGGGTCGCGCCGGTGAGGCCGCTGCCATTGATAAGGTTGATGGCGCGATACTGACCGAAAAAGGAAAAAGTGTCGCTGGCGGTGACGCCGACCGGCACAATGGTGCCGGCGGCCGCCGGCGCGCCCAGCGCCGAAGCCGCGAGCGCGGCGGCGAAAACATGCTTGATCATGAACCATACCCCTTGGCTGACAGGCGCCGGCGAGCGGCGCCGGCGCAGCCTTAGGGATGGGCTGAGACGTCCGTATTAACCATTTGCGAAGATTTTATTTTCAGCACGGGGCGACCGGCCGGACGGGAACGCAACATCCCCGCCCGGGCCGGAACCGGCCGGGTCAGGCCGCGCGCGGGGCGCTCTGCCGGACGCCTTCATCGACATGGTCCGCGAACTGCGCGAAATTGTCGATGAACTGCTGGACGAGCTTGCGCGCCGTCGCGTCATATTCGGCGGCATCGGGCCAGGTCGCACGCGGATCGAGGATCGCGCTGTCGACGCCCGGCACCGCGACCGGCACCTGAAAGCCGAAGAACGGATCGGTGCGGAAGGTGGCATTGGCGAGCGACCCGTCGAGCGCGGCATTGAGCAGCGCGCGCGTCGCCTTGATCGGCATGCGACGACCAACGCCATATTTGCCGCCGGTCCAGCCGGTGTTGACCAGCCAGCAATCGACATTGCCGCGCGCGATCCTCTCCTTCAGCAGATTGCCATAGACGCTCGGATGGCGCGGCATGAACGGCGCGCCGAAACAGGTCGAGAAGGTCGCATCCGGCTCGGTCACGCCGATCTCGGTCCCCGCGACGCGCGCGGTATAGCCCGACAGGAAGTGGTACATCGCCTGATCCGGGGTCAGCCGCGCGATCGGCGGCAGCACGCCATAGGCATCAGCGGTCAGGAAGATCATGTTGCGCGGCACCGGGCCGAGATTGTCGCGCGACGCATTGGGAATGAACTCGATCGGATAAGCACCGCGGCTGTTTTCCGCGAGGCTGTTGTCATCGAAATCCAGTTCACGCGTGTCGGGATCGATCACGACATTCTCAAGCACCGTGCCGAAGCGCTTGGTGGTGGCGAAGATTTCCGGCTCGGCCTCGGGCGACAGGCGGATCATCTTGGCATAGCAGCCGCCCTCGAAGTTGAACACGGCGGTGTCCGACCAGCCATGCTCGTCATCGCCGATCAGCGTGCGGCTGGCATCGGCCGACAGCGTCGTCTTGCCGGTGCCCGACAGGCCGAAAAAGATCGCGGTGTCGCCGTCCGGGCCGATATTTGCCGAGCAATGCATCGGCATCACGCCCTTGGCCGGCAGCAGATAATTGAGAATGCCGAACACCGACTTCTTCATTTCGCCGGCATAGGCGGTGCCGCCGATCAGGATCAGCTTTTCGGTGAAGTTGACCGCGATCACGGTTTCCGAACGACAGCCATGCCGGGCCGGATCGGCCTGGAAGCTCGGCAGGTCGATGATCGTATATTCGGGCACGAACCCGGCGAGCGCCGCGCGGTCGGGGCGCACCAGCAGCGTGCGGATGAACAGATTGTGCCACGCAAACTCGTTGATCACGCGCACATTCACCCGGTGTTCGGGCTGCGAACCGCCATAGAGATCCTGGACGAACAACGTGTCCTTGGTGCCGAGATGGGCAAGGAAATCGGCCTTGAGCGCGGCGAACTGCTCGGGGGTCATCGCCTTGTTGGTCTTGCCCCACCACACGGTCGCGTCGGTTTCGGCGTCGCGGACGATGAATTTGTCATTGGCCGAACGGCCGGTGTGCTTGCCGGTCTTGACGACCAGCGGCCCGTCCTTGGCCAGCACGCCCTCGCCCCGGCGCACCGCCTGCTCGACGAGCGGCGCGGTGCCGAGATTCCAGTGGAGCGTCGCCCCGGTGTCGATTCCCTGATCGGCAAGCGTGAAATCAGGCACATGATTGGACACGGACATCCTCCAGCAGAACGGCATTGGCGCACGCGCGCGTGCATTCGAATGCAGGCCGCATATCCACCCGCCGCGCCCTGAGTCAAATGGGTCGCGGCCGATTGGTCCTATCCGGGACAGTTGTCAGATAACTTAACGCAGATCATTCAGGATTAACGAAAATCCGGCCGGCCGGCGCGGCGCAGCGCGGCGGAAAACTGCCGCAAAACTGCCAGAGGGTCTGTAAGCCGGGTTCTGTCCATCCCGGAACGGGTCCGGGACTGGGCGATCATTCCTCTCGGGCCGCCATTGCTGACGGCCTCCAGCAACCAACCCGGGCGACTGGGCCGGAACAAGGCCCTGCGGGTTGCCCCGCGCGCCGCCCCTATTCGGTCTTGCTCCCGGTGGGGTTTGCAATGCCGTCCCCGTTGCCGGGGCCGCGGTGCGCTCTTACCGCACCCTTTCACCCTCGCGTCGCCGAAGCGGTCGCTTGTCTGCTCTCTGTTGCACTGTCCCTGATCCCCGGCCGCTGGCCGGAAACCGCCGGGCGTTACCCGGCACCGCTGTTCCGTGGAGCCCGGACTTTCCTCGGCACCGCTTGCGCGGCGACGCGACCGCCCGACCCTCTGGCCCGCTCCCCTTAGCGCCAGGCGGCTGCCGCGTCACCCATCTTGTCGCCGGCTCAGTCGTCCCCCTGCGGCCGCGGCAGCAGCAGGGCGAGCAGGATCGCGCGGCATTCGGCGTCGATGGTGCCGTCGATCAGTTCGGGACGGAAGCGGCGCTGAAAGGCAACGACCGCCGCCAGGCTGTCGGTCACGTCATAGCCGAAGCGTTCGAGCGCGAGCAGGAAGCCGCCATCGCTCCAGCCCGGGTCCATCAGGTTGCGCGTCGGGCGCGGCAAAGCGAGCCGCAGCCGCGCCAGCCGCCCCCAGGGGAACAGCTCGCCCGGATCCTGTTTGCGGGCCGGGGCGATGTCCGAATGGCCGACAATGTTGCCGCGCGTGATGCCGTGCCGGTCCTTCACATCGGCGACGAGCGGGATCAGCGCCTCGATCTGCGCGTCGGGGAACGGGCGATAGCCGAACTCATGCCCCGGATTGACGATCTCGATCCCGATCGAGGCCGAGTTGATGTCGGTCACGCCGCGCCAGTGCGACAGCCCGGCGTGCCAGGCGCGCTTGTCCTCGCCGACCATGCGGACGACCTGACCATCCTCGGTCACCAGATAATGGCACGACACCTTGGCTTCGGGGTCGGCCAGCCGGGCGATGGCCGATGCGGCATCGGCCATGCCGGTATAGTGCAGGACGATCATCGTCACCGGCAGGCGGCGCTCGTCCCAGTTCGGCGACGGCGTGTCGATGATCTCCCTCACCCTTCATCCCCCTGCCCGGGCGTTCCGGTTCCGCTCAGCTGTCGCTGCTGCGGGCCTCGCCACTTTGCGCACGCGCCGAACGGAGCGTCACGATCGCCACCCCGGTCAGCGCCACCACCCCGCCCAAAATCATCATCGGCGTCAAGGGCGTGGCGAAGAACAGCGCCGCCGCCGCGACCGAAATCACCGGCGTTGCCAAAGTGAGCGGCATGACGACCGCAATCGGATGGCGCTGGAGCAGCCACGCCATCGAGCCATGGCCCATGATCGTCGAGCCGATGGCGGAAAAGGCGATCCAGCCGATGCTGGCCAGCGGCAGCGCGGGGATTGCGCGCATCGCCGCCGGCTCGAACGCCCAGGCGACCGGGCCGAGCACCGCCGCGCCGATCAGGCCGATCCAGCCATACATGGTCAGCACATTGACGCCGGTCAGGCCGCGCTGGATCAGCGAGGCAATCGCCCAGATCAGGCTGGCGAGCGCGGTCAGCGCGATGCCCGGCACCTCATTGGCCGCGCGCGGATCGAACAGCAGGATGCCGACCCCGGCCAGCGACAGCGCGACCCCGGCGATGCGGTAGCGGTGAATGCGCTCCTTGAGCACGATGACCGCAAGCAGCATCGAAAACGGCACGCCCAGCTGGCCGGCAATCGCCAGCGCACCGACATTGGTCGCCACCGCCAGCGACATGTTGATGGCGATGAAGAACAGCCCCCCGGTCAAAACGCCAAGGCCGAGCAGCGCCGGCATCCGCCCCGGCACGATGCGGATCCAGCTGCCGCACACCAGCAGCACGATCAGCTGGCGGATGAACGCGGCGGTCAGCGGCTCGACCGCGTCGACGGCCATTTTGACCGCAATGATGTTCAGCCCCCAGAGCAGGTTCATCACCAGCACGACCATCAGATCGCGCGGCCCGAGGCGGGAAAGGGTCGCGGCCATGCCGGGCGCTGTAACGGGTGAGGCGGCGGGCGCAAGCGTCGCGCGCCCCGGCAGGACGATTGGCGGGCGGCCGCGTGACGGCAGATAAGGCCTCAGGCCGCCTGACGGCGGATCAGGGACGCGGGGCGGTATAGCCCGCGCAGTTCGGGATCGGATCCGAACCGGTCGGTCTGGCCGATCACCGTCTCGCCCGCGCCCAGCATCAGATAGCCATCGGGCACCAGCGCATCGGCCAGCCGGTCGAACGCGCGCCGCCGCCGCTCGGCGTTGAAATAGAGCATGACGTTGCGGCACAGGATCAGATCGAACCGCCCCGGCACCGGATCGTCGAGCAGATGATGGCGCTTGAACCGCACCCGGCCGGCAAGCGCGGGGCGCACCCGCCATGTCTCGCCATCCTGATCGAACCAGCGCAGCATCGAGGTGATCGGCAGGCCGCGCTGGATTTCGAACTGGCTGTAGCTGCCGCTGCGCGCACGCTCGACCGCCGCCGCCGACACGTCGCTTGCCTGAATGTCGATCGTCCAGTCCTGCCAGCGCGCGGGATCGTTGGCGAAGATCATCGCCAGCGAATAGGCTTCCTGCCCCGTCGAGCAGCCCGCCGACCAGATGGCGAGCCGCCGGTCCGCCGCGCGCGCCTCGCGCAGCTGGTCGAGCACGCCGGTTTCGATCAGCCGAAACGCGGCGGTGTCGCGGAAGAAATAGGTTTCATGGTTGAGAAGCGCCGACAGCACGGCATCGACCAGCGCCGGTTCGGCGCCGCCGCGCAGCCGGGCGACGAGATCGCCGAGCGAGGCAATGCCCTGCGCGCGGATCATCGCCTTGAGCACGGTTTCGATCCGCCACAGCCGGTTCGGCCCGATCTGCTGGCCGGTGCGCTGTTCGAGCAGCCCGGCCAGATAGGCGAGCGAGGGTTTGTCGGCGATCATGCGGCGGCCCGGTGGCGGCGCGCGATCAGCTCGGCAATCTGGCGCGGCGGCAGCACCGCACTCGCCAGCCCGGCCGACACCACCGCCCCCGGCATCCCCCAGACGACCGAGGTGTCGCGATTCTGCGCGATGACGCTGGCCCCGCTGTCGGTCAGCCGCGCCGCGCCCTGCGCGCCGTCGCGGCCCATGCCGCTCAGCACCACGCCCAGCGCGCGCGGCCCGTAAATCTCCGCCACCGCCATGAACATCGGATCGACCGAGGGCATGCAGCCGCTCGCTACCCGTTCGTCGGTGATGCGGACGCGCACCGCGCCGCCCACCGTCTCGACGCCCAGATGGCCGATGCCCGGCGCGACATAGCAGCGGCCCGGCAGGATGCGCGCGCCCGGCCGCGCCACTTCCGCCGGGCGATGCGCCATTTCGGCGATCTGGGCGGCAAAAAAGCTCATGAACGCGGGCGGCAGATGCTGGGTAATCAGGATCGGCGCGGCAAAGCCCGGCGGCAGCGCGCCCAGCAGCTCGGACAGCGCGTGCAGGCCGCCGGTCGACGCGCCGACCGCAAGACAGTCGATCGGCCCGTCGGCCAGCGGGCGCAGCCGGGCCGCGCCGGCATCGCCGCCCGCGCCATCGCCCCCGGCCTCCGCCGCCTGCCGGATGCACGGACCGTGCACCGCGCGGCCCAGCCGCAGCAGCTTTTCGGCCAGCACATCGGCAAACCTGCCGCCAAAGGCGCTCGCCCCCGGCTTGGCGAGCGTGTCGGCGGCCCCCAGCGTCAGCGCGCGGATCGTCGCCACCGCGCCCTGTTCGGCCGATGACGACACGATCAGCACCCGCGCCCCGGCGCTGGCGGCGAGGATCGCGGGCAGCGCGGTCAGCCCGTCCTGGCCGGGCATTTCGATGTCGAGCAGGATGATGTCGACGCGCGCCCCGGCCAGAAAATCGAGCGCGGCGGCGGCGCTCGCCACGGTCGCGGCGATCTCGAACTCCGGCCGGCTGCCGACCATGCGCGCGAACACCGCGCGCGCGACCGCCGAATCATCGACGATCAGCAGACGGATGGGGCCGGCCCCGGCCCGGTGCGGCGGTGCCTCGGTCAGCGGGGACGGGGACACGGCGCGCGGTTCAGGCGAGGCCGACGATCTGCAGCTTGGACGCCAGCGTGTCGCGGTCGAACGGTTTCATCACATATTCATCGGCCCCGGCCTCGATCGCCGCCTTGATATGGCCGATGCCGCTTTCGGTCGTGCAGAACACCACCTTGGGCCGGCGCGGCAGATCGGCCTCGCCCAGCGCTTTCAGAAACTCCATCCCGGTCATCACCGGCATGTTCCAGTCAAGCAGCACCACATCGGGCGTCGCCGCCTGGCACTGATCGAGCGCGTCGCGCCCGTCCCCGGCCTCGGACACCTGAAAGTCGAGCGTTTCGAGAATGTGCCGCGCAACCTTGCGGATCACCTTGGAATCATCAACGACAAGGCAGGTCTTCATGACGGCAACTCGACTGGTTCTAACCCGGTCTGAACCTAGGCCGATGAAGGTAAGGACATGGTTAAGGCGCGGCTCTGGTTGAGGGCGGGGGGTTGGTTGCGCGGGGGTTTGTCTGTTGCGGGGTTGTTTATTGCGCGCCTCGCGGCGCGGGGGCGGCACCGGCCCGCCCCCCCACCCGGCCTCCCATCGGCAGGATACACTGTGGGAGGCCGGGTGGGGGTGCGGGCCGGTGCCGTTCTTCCTAGCTAACGACTCCCGGTGCCGTTTTTCCCAAACAAAAACACCCGGTGCCGTTCTTCCCCGAACAGCCTCCAAGCCTTCCCCGCCGTTCAGGCGGCGAGTGCCTCTTCGGGGCCGGCGACCAGAGCTTCGGGATCGACGAGCAGCAGCGCCTCGCCGCCGAAATCGAGCATGCCGAGCGCGACGCGTGCCCAGCCGGCGTCCAGCCGGGCGCGGATCGGGGCCGGGGAGTCCTCGATCACCCGCGCATCCTCGATCGTGCCGACGCGCAGCCCGTAATGATGCCCATCGACATTGACGACCACGATCCGCGACCGCCGCGCAGGGGTCGGCGGCAGGCCGAGCGCGCGTTCGCAGCAGATGATGGTCAGCACGCGCGAGCGCAGCGGCGCCAGCCCGGCAATGTGCGGCGGCGCGAGCGGCACTGGCGCGATATGGTCGATATCGACCACCGATTCGACCAGAGCGGCGCGGATCGCGACCGGCTGATCGGCGATGGTGGCGATCAGATAGAGATTGTCCATCAGCCCCGCTCCGCCGCGATGCGTTCAATGGCCGCGAGCAGCGCGACCCGGTCATAGCGATAGATGCGGTCGCCGCCGGCGCGCTGCCGGTCGGGCGTCAGCCGGACGACCGGGGCCGCCCCCTGCCCGGCCCCCTGCCCGGCATCACCGCCTGCCTCCGCGCCGTCCTCCAGCGCGATGATGACCGCCGGTTCCTCGGCCGCGCTGTCCCCCTGAAAGGCGACGCGATAGCCCGCCGCCTCGACCAGCGGGCGCAGGATTTCGCGCGTCCACAGATCCTCGCGGTCGGGCAGCAGACAGACCGGACGGCGCGGCGGCGGCACATCCGCGTCGGCAGCGGCGAACAGCCAGAATGGATCGAGCAGCTCGATCTGCTCGCCGCCCGCCAGCACGACCCCCGCGACCGGCCCCGGCGCACCGGCGGCCTGGCAATCGGGCGGCAGGCGGACAATGTCGATCACATCGTCGATCGCATAGGCAAGGTCGCGCGCGCCGTCATGCAGGCGCAGCAGCTTGAGCGTCTCGCCCGCCGGCGCGGCATCCAGCCCGGCGAGCGGCAGCAGCCGGTCGCCGATGGCGACGCGCATCCGCCCGGCGGTGAAGCGGATCTGGTCGATCGGCACATCCTCGACCCGCTCGACCACGGCCAGGCGGATCGCCCGCACCCGCCCGTCCAGATCGCGGAACAACAGGTTCGACACATGGGTGTCGGCCTCATCGGCCTCGGGGGCGGCAAGCGCGGCCGCCGCGTCTTCCGCCGCCACCCCGGCGCGCGCGGCGATGCCCGCCATGTCGAGCAGCAGCATCGGCACGCCGCTGTCGGGCAGCGACTTGCCGGCATAGACGCCGGTTGCGGCAATCGGCGGCGAGGCCGGCTTGATCACCAGCTCCTCATGGTCGTGCACCGCCTCGACGCACAGCGCATAGGTGCAGCCGGCCCCGGCGCGGATCACGACAAGGGTGCGCCCGTCGGCCGCATCCACCGGCCCCATGCCCAGCACCTGTTCGAGATGGACGAGCGGCATCGCCCGGCCCCTGATGGTGACGATGCCGGCATTGCCGAGCGAATCGATGCGGATCATCCCGCTCGACGCGCGCACAATCTCGTCGATGGCGGCGCGCGGAATGGCAAAGCACTGCCCGCCCGCCGACACGGTCAGCGTGGCGATGATCGTCAGCGTCAGCGGCACGCGGATCACGGCGCGCAGCCCGACGCGCGGCCGGTTGTCCAGCTCGATCGATCCGCCGATCCGTTCGATGTTCGATTTGACCACGTCCATGCCGACGCCGCGGCCCGACAGCGCGGTCACCTGTTCGGCGGTCGACAGGCCGGGCGAGAACACCAGCGCCAGCCGCGCCGCCGCGCTCATCTGCTCGGCGGCCTCGGGCGTCACGATGCCGGCGGCGACCGCCTTGGCCACGATCCGCGCTTCGTCGATGCCATTGCCGTCGTCGGCGACCTCGATCACGATCTGGTTGCCCGACTGGCGCGCGCTGATCGCCAGCCGGCCGACCGGGGGCTTGCCGCGCCGGCGGCGTTCGGTCGGCGGCTCCAGCCCATGGTCGATGGCGTTTCTGACCATGTGGGTCAGCGGATCGCGGATCAGCTCGATCATCTCGCGGTCCAGCTCGACATCGCCGCCATCGATTTCGAGGTCGACGGGCTTGCCCAATTCGGCGGCCGTGTCGCGCACCAGCCGGGGCAGCGCCGAAAACAGCTTTTCGATCCGCTGCATGCGGGTGCGCGTCACCGCGTCGCGCATGTCGGCGATGCAGCCCGACAGCCGCTCGAACGCGCCGCCCAGCTCATCCTCCGCGCCCAGATCGCGCAGCCGGCGCGACAGCTCGTTGCGGGCGAGCACCATGTCCGACACGCCGCTCATGATCCGGTCGAGCAGGTCGAGCGGCACGCGGATGCTGCGCGTGGCCGCGCGGGATGCCTGGGTCATGCTCACCGCCTGGGCGGCGGGCTGCGCGCCGCGCCCGGCATCGGCCAGGGCCGCGATCAGCTGGTCATCCTCGTCTTCCGACAGGCTGGTCCCGGCTTCGAGCGCGTCGACATGCTCGCCGATGCGGTCGATCACCGCGAGCACGGCGGTGACGAGCGCGGCATCGCCGCCGCGCGTGCCCGCGCGCAGCGCCGACAGCACATCCTCGGCGGCATGGCTCAGCCGTTCGAGCCGGGGCAGTTCCAGAAAGCCGCAGCTGCCCTTGACGGTGTGGACGAAGCGGAACACCGCATCCAGGCGCGCGCGATCCTGCGGATCGGCCTCCCAGGCGATGATCTCGCCCGACAGCGCCTCCAACGTCTCGCGCGTTTCCGCGATGAACTCGCTCAGCAGATCGTCCATCAGCCCCATCCGGTCCGGTCGGGGCCTTGTGACAGGGCGATGGTTAAGGCCGGGTTAGGGCCGGCGCGTCAGGCAGCGGGCGCGTGGCGGAGCGTCGCCCCGAACATCACGAACGGCTCTTCGGGCGCGGAGACGAGCACCTGCCCGCCGGTGCCGGCGACCAGCTGATGCACCAGCCAGGCGGCGGCGGCGCGCGGCGTCAGCGCCGCTTCGTCCGTGCGCCCCTGAAGCGCATCGCGCAACTCGCTGTCGAGCACGAGGCGCGGCCCTTCGGCGCGCACGACGATTTCGGTGGTGTCGCCCGCCACTTCCGCGCCGACATCGAGCCGACCGCCGCGCACCAGCGCATCGCCAGCGATGAGCGCAAGGTTGAGCAGCACCTTGATCGCCGTCTTGCTCAGCGCCTCGGCCTCGACCATCCAGCCCAGCTCGACCCGGCCGCCGGGGCCGAACAGCCCCTCGATCGCCGCCCGCGCTTCGCGCGACGCGACGCTTTCGCCAAAGCCGCCCGCCGCGCCGAATGCGAGGCGGAAGAATTTGAGCTTGTTGGCCGAGGCACGCGCGCTTTCGTTGAGCAGATCGAGGCAGCGCGCCCGCATGTCGGGATCATGCTCGTCGGCCAGCAGCTCCAGCCCGTTGTTGAGCGCCCCGACCGGGCTGAGCAGATCATGGCACAGGCGCGAGCACAACAGGCTGGCGAAGTCGACGGCGCTGGCAGTCATGAGGCGTCCCGGTTGCAAACAGAGGCGCCCTTCTGGCGAAGCGGCGGGCGCGATGCAAGCGGGCTGCGCCGGGCCGGATCAGCCGAACGGCGTCAGCACCACCGGCACGAACCCGCCGGGCAGCGTGCGCCATGCGCCCGGCAGTGCGCTGTCATCCTGCCCCCCGCCGCCGGGCAGGATCAGCCAGATCTGACCGTCCCCCGCCGCCTGCGCGGCGTCGCGCGGCGACGGCCGGGCCGGACCCCGGGGATGCGAATGATAGCAGCCGATGACCGCCGGGCCGCCATGGCGCGCGGCGCGGTGGGCGGCGATCAGCGCGGCGGGATCGATCTCGAACGCCGTTGCCGGATCGGCGGCGACATTGGCGCAGGGCTGCGCGGCGTCGATCCGCACGCTGCCGTCCGTGGCCGTCGCGCCCAGCAACAGCCCGCACACCTCGCGCCCCGGCACCGTCGCGGCATGGGCGCGGGCCGCCGCCAGCGCCGCCCTTGAAATCATCACCGTCATGACCAACTTCGCCTATCCGATGGACGCGGGGGTTTCCATAATCGCGGCGACGATCAGCGCCGAAGCCGATGGCTGGCGGCTCGACCGGGCGCTGGCCGCGGCCGTGCCGACGCTGTCGCGCGAACGGATCAAGACGCTGATCGCATCCGGCCGGGTGACCGGCGACGATGGCCGGCCGTGGCGCGATCCGGCGGTGCGGGCGACCGCGGGGGCGCAGTTCGCGCTGGGCGTTCCCGATCCGGCACCGGCGCACAATGTCGCGCAGGACCTGAAGCTCGTGATCGCGTTCGAGGATGAACATCTGATCGTGATCGACAAGCCGGCGGGGATGGTCGTCCATCCCGCCGCCGGCAATCCCGATGGCACGCTCGTCAATGCGCTGCTGCATCACTGCGCGGGCCAGCTGTCGGGGATTGGCGGCGTCGCCCGGCCGGGCATCGTCCACCGGATCGACAAGGACACATCGGGCCTGATCGTGGCGGCCAAGACCGACCGCGCACATGAAGGGCTGGCGCGGCAGTTTGCCGATCACAGCATCGACCGCCGCTATCTGGCGATCGTCGCCGGCCTGCCCAGCCCGGCAGCGGGGACGGTCGATGCGCCGCTCGCCCGGTCGGACAGCGACCGCAAAAAGGTGGCGATCGTCGCCGCCGGGCGCGGCAAGCGCGCCGTCACCCATTACCGGATGGTCACGCCGCTGCGCGACTCGGCGCTGGTCGAATGCCGGCTGGAAACCGGGCGCACCCATCAGGTGCGCGTCCATATGGCCTCGCTGGGCCATGGGCTGCTCGGCGATCCGGTCTATGGCCGCGTCCGGCCGGGACACCGCGAGGTGTTGAAAGCATTGGCGTTCAAACGGCAGGCGCTGCACGCCGCGCGGCTGGGCTTTATCCATCCGGTCACGCGGGCCGAGATGGCTTTTGACAGCGAAATGCCCGATGACATGCAGCTGTTGTTCAGTCAGCTGCGTATATAAGTGTGTTAAGTCTTGATGCCCGCCCGGAAAGGGCGCGGCGACGGCAGGGAGAATGAGCAATGGCCAGTGGCAAGAACGTACCCGCGACCATCCCGGCGCTGGGCGGCGAGGCCGGCCTCAACCGCTATCTCGCCGAGATCCGCAAATATCCGATCCTGACGCCCGAGCAGGAATATATGCTCGCTAAACGCTATCAGGAGCATCAGGACCCGGAAGCGGCGGCGCAGCTGGTGACCTCGCATCTGCGGCTCGTGGCCAAGATCGCGATGGGCTATCGCGGCTATGGCCTGCCGGTGTCGGAGCTGATTTCCGAAGGCAATATCGGCCTGATGCAAGGCGTGAAGAAGTTCGAGCCGGACCGGGGTTTCCGCCTTGCTACCTATGCGATGTGGTGGATCCGCGCCTCGATCCAGGAGTTCATCCTGCGTTCCTGGTCGCTGGTGAAGATGGGCACCACCGCCGCGCAGAAAAAGCTGTTCTTCAACCTGAGGCGGATGAAGAACCGCATCGACGCGTTCGAGGATGGCGATCTGCGGCCCGAGGACGTGACCAAGATCGCCACCGACCTCGGCGTGTCCGAAGACGATGTGATCAGCATGAACCGTCGCATGGCGATGGGCGGCGACAGCTCGCTCAACGTGTCGATGCGCGAGGATGGCGAAGGCCAGTGGCAGGATATTCTTGCCGACAATGACCCGCTGCAGGACGAGCGCCTGGCCGATGCCGAGGAGCGCGACGTGCGCCACCAGCTGCTCGTCGAGGCGATGGACGATCTGAATGACCGCGAACGCCACATCCTGACCGAGCGGCGGCTGGCCGAAGAGCCGAAGACGCTGGAGGAGTTGAGCCAGGTTTACGGCGTCAGCCGCGAACGCGTGCGCCAGATCGAGGTCAGGGCGTTTGAAAAGCTCCAGCGCGCGATGCTGCGGCTGGCCGGCGACCGGCGTCTGCTGCCCGCCTGACGACCGGCGGCGGCCGAACGGCGTGTTTTCATGATCCTCCCCGGCCCCGGCCGGGGAGGATTTATTTCATGGCCGGTCGCGCAAGCGCGGGTTGCGATCCGGCTGCATCGGATCGGCCGCTCTAGACCTTTGATTCGCCGCATTTTCCGAGCCGCCGGGTGATTCCACCCGGCTCGAAAATGCTCTAGCCCTTTGATTTGCCGCATTTTCCGAGCCGCCGGGTGATTCCACCCGGCTCGAAAATGCTCTAGAAAGGCGCGATGGCCAAGCGTCCCCGCCGTTCCTCGCCTTTTGATCGCCCCCGCCGGTTCAGGCCCGGCCGGTGGATCCTGCGCGCGGGCATCGGCTTTGTGTTGATCTCGGTCCTGTGGGTCGCACTCTACCGGTTCGTGCCGCCGCCCTTCACCTTCACCATGGCCGGGGACCTGCTGGCCGGGCGCAGCGTGACCAAGGACTGGACGCCGCTGTCGCGCATCGATGCCGATATGCCGCGCGCGGCGATTGCGGCGGAAGATGCGCGCTTTTGCAGCCATCACGGCTTTGATGTCGACGCCATTGCCGCCGCCGCGATCAGCAACGCCCAGGGCGGCCGCATCCGCGGCGGATCGACGATCAGCCAGCAGGCGGCGAAAAACGCCTTTCTGTGGCAGGGCGGCGGCTATGCCCGCAAGGCGCTGGAGGCGTGGTTCACGCTGCTGATCGAGACGATCTGGGGCAAAAGGCGAATCATGGAAGTCTATCTGAACATCGCCGAGACCGGCATCGGCACCTATGGCGTCGAGGCAGGGGCGCGGCGTTACTTCCGCCACGGCGCGGACCGGCTGACCACGGTCGAGGCCGCGCGCATCGCTGCCGTGCTGCCGCTGCCCAAAAAGCGCGCCGCCACCGCCCCCACCGGCGCGACGCGGCGCTATGGCAATGCGATCCTGCGGCGCATGGGCGCGGTCAGGCGCGACCGGCTGGACGGTTGTCTGCGCTGAGCGGAGAAGGGTGTTCGTTGTGCGGCGTGAGGTTTGTGGCGCGCCTCACGGCACGGGGGCGGGGTTGTTTGTGCCACGCCTTGCGGCGCGGGGGCGGCACCGGCCCGCACCCCCACCCGGCCTCCCAACGGCAGGTTACGCTATGGGAGGCCG
>NZ_JAPFGX010000047.1:0-20194 GCF_059803575.1 Sphingomonas sp. URJC2 | reverse complement strand
CCACCCGGCCTCCCATAGCGTATCCTGCCGTTGGGAGGCCGGGTGGGGGTGCGGGCCGGTGCCGTTCTTCCCAATCAAAAACACCCGGTGCCATTCTTCCCGACAAACAACTCCCGGTGCCGCACCTCGAGCAAACACCCCATCCCGCGACCGATCCGCACATCCGCGCGGCTTGATCCGCACCCGGATCGCCCCCACATCGCAGCCATGCTGATCGAGACCGAATCGACCCCCAACCCCGCGACGCTCAAATTCCTGCCCGGCCGCGAGGTGATGGGCATGGGCACCCGCGATTTCGCCACCCCGGAAGAGGCCGAGGCCTCGCCGCTCGCCGCCGCGCTGTTCGCGCTCGGCGATGTGGAGGGGGTGTTTTTCGGCTACGACTTCGTCTCGGTCACCGCGGCACCGGGCGTCGCCTGGGCCGATCTGAAGCCGAATGTGCTGGGCGTGCTGCTCGATCATTTCGCCGGCAACATGCCGCTGTTCGCCAGCGGCTCGGCGGCCGGGATCGAGATCCTGGACGAAGTCGCCGACGATCCCGCCGATGCCGATATCGTCGCCCAGATCCGCGAGCTGATCGAAACCCGCGTCCGCCCGGCGGTCGCCAATGACGGCGGCGACATCGTCTATCGCGGTTTCAACAAGGGCACGGTGTTCCTGAAGATGCAGGGCGCCTGTTCGGGCTGCCCGTCGTCGAGCGCCACGCTCAAGCACGGCATTGAAAGCCTGCTCAAACATTATGTGCCCGAAGTGACCGCCGTGCAGGCGGTCTGAGGCGCGGATCAGGACATGGGGGGACGGAAGTGATGGGCGAACTGCCGCAGGACGCGCTCGACCAGCTGTTTTTCAGCGCGCGCAGCTATAATGGCTATCTCGACACGCCGGTGCCGCAGGCCCAGCTCGAGCGCATCTGGGAGCTGATGAAGATGGGGCCGACCTCGGCCAACATCCTGCCCGCCCGGATCATCTGGTGCACCAGCGACGCCGCCAAGCAGAAGCTTGCCGCCTGTGCGAGCGCGCAGAACCAGCCGAAGATCCTGAGCGCGCCGGTGACCGCGATCATCGGCATGGATCTCGATTTCCCGGAAACCGTGCCCGAACTTTTCCCGCACAATCCGGGCGCGAAGGACTGGTTCGCCGATCCGGTGGCGCGCGAGACGGCGGCGTTCCGCAATTCGTCGCTGCAGGGCGGCTATTTCATCCTCGCCGCGCGCGCGGTCGGGCTGGACACCGGGCCGATGTCGGGGTTCGACAATCAGGCGGTCGACGCGGCATTCTTTGCCGGCACCGCGATCCGGTCGAACTTCATCTCGACGCTCGGGCATGGCGATCCGGCGAGCATCTTCCCGCGCCTGCCGCGGCCGGATTTCGCCCGTTTCAACACCATCGCCTGACCGGGCGATGGCGGACGGAGCGCGGGCCGGCCGGCGTCTGGCGATCGAAACCGCGACCGACAGCTGCTCGGTCGCGCTGTTCGAGGGCGACCGGCTGATCGGCCATCAGCATGAAGCGGTCGGGCGCGGCCATGCCGAACGGCTGGTGCCGATGATCGCCGCCCTGCCCGAACGCGGCCGCGCCGATCTGATCGCGGTCGATTGCGGCCCGGGCAGCTTTACCGGCATCCGCGTCGGGCTGGCGGCGGCGCGCGCGCTCGGCCTTGCCTGGGGCGTGCCGGTCAGGGGCTATTCCTCGCTTGCGCTGCTTGCCGCGCGGGCGCACGCCGAACTCGGCCTGTTCGACGAGGTGGCGGTTGCAATCATCGGCGGACATGGCGAATATTTCGTCCAGTCGTTCGCGGGGCCGTGCATGGAACCGATCACCGATCTCGCCTCGCTGCCGCCGGCGCAAGCGGCGCTGGCCTGTGGCACCCGGCCGCTGATCGGATCGGGTGCGGCGGCGCTGGCGGCGGCGGGCGCGCCCGGGGCTGTCCATCCGCTTGCCACCGATGCGCGCTGGGCGGTCGCCATGTCCGGTCCGCTCGCCAACCTGCCCCCTGCCCCCGTCTATGGCCGCGCGCCCGATGCGCGGCCGCCCGCTGCGTGACCGGGCTGACCACCGGCGCGGCGATTTCGCCCGGCAGCGCAGGCGATCTGCGCGACGTCATGGTCGCGATGACCGATGCCTTCGACCCGCGCTTCGGCGAAGCCTGGACCGAGGCGCAATGCGCCGGGATCCTGGGCATGCCCGGCAGCCATCTGCTCGTCGCGCGCGACGGCGCGCGGCCGACCGGCTTTGCGATGCTGCGCACCATCGCCGACGAGACCGAGCTGCTGCTGATCGCGGTGCGCGCGGGCGACCAGCGGCGCGGCATCGGCCGCGCACTGCTGGCGCATGTCATCGAACTGGCCCGCGCCCAGGGCGCACGCGCGCTGCACCTTGAGGTGCGTGACGGCAATGGCGCGGCCTGGCTCTACCGCGAGGCCGGTTTCGTCCAGGTCGGGCGGCGGCGGCAATATTATCGCGGCCGCGACGGCGAAAGCTTCGACGCGCTGACCTTCCGGCTGCGGATTGGCTGATCGGCGGTTTACCAAGAACATTCCATCAGCACGGCACGGGCGGATCGATTTCCGCTTGAAATGTTCGCGCGGCCCCACCAGCTTGCGCGCGCAGGGGAAAACATAATCATCGTTTCGGGGACATCACGCCATTATGTCTGATCACGCCACCACGCCGAATGACTTGATCGCGCTGACCGCCGACATCGTTGCGGCACATGTCAGCAACAATGTCCTTTCCGTCGGCGAAGTGGCAAATCTGATCACGCAAGTGCATGGCGCGCTGTCGGCCCTTGCACGTCCGTCTCCTGCCGAAGAACCGAAGCCGGAACCGCCGGTGTCGATCCGTGCGTCGGTAAAGCCCGACTATCTGATCTGCCTTGAAGACGGCAAGAAGCTCAAGATGCTCAAGCGCCATCTGATGACCCATTACGGCATGACGCCCGACGACTATCGGGCCAAATGGAACCTGCCCGCCGATTACCCGATGGTCGCGCCCAATTACGCCGATCAGCGCCGCTCGCTCGCCAAGCAGATCGGGCTGGGCAAGCGCCCGCGCAAACGCTGAGTTCCGGGGTCGGTTCCCTGCGCGAACCGTGCGCGCAGCGCCGTTGCCGGGCGGGGATATGGCGGCTGGCGGGCGGCGGCGAATCGCGTTAGATGGCGGCCATGCCTCGCAAGATTGATGTTGAAGCGCTGTGCGCCGAGAAAGGACTTCGCATCACCGACCAGCGGCGCGTCATCGCGCGCGTGCTGTCGGAGGCGGACGATCATCCCGATGTCGAAAAGGTCCATGCCCGCGCCGCCGCGATCGATCCGGGCATTTCGATCGCCACCGTCTACCGCACCGTCCGGCTGTTCGAGGAAGCCGGCATTCTGGAGCGGCATGATTTCGGCGATGGCCGCGCCCGTTATGAAGCGGCGCCCGACGCGCATCACGACCATCTGATCGACGTCGAATCCGGCGAAGTGATCGAGTTTGTCGATCCCGAGCTGGAACTGCTCCAGCGCCAGATCGCCGAGAAGCTCGGCTACCGGCTCGTCGACCACCGGATGGAGCTTTATGGCGTTTCGATCACCCGCCCCAAAAGCTGATCCGCGCCGGCACACGCGCCCGGCACATGCGCGCTGATCCGGCCGGCACCATCCGCGCGGTCGTACGGCTCGCGCTGCTGGTGCTGGTCTGCGCCCTCTGCGTCGCCGCCCATGGCGTAAGCCGTGCGCTCAGGCGGCGCTCGGCCTGGCCGCGCCGGTTTCTGGCGGCGGTGGCGGCGATCTGCGGCGTGCACGTCAAACGCGATGGCCGGCCGCTCGACCGCGATGTGCTGTTCGTCGCCAACCATCTGAGCTGGCTGGACATCCCGATCATCGCCGGGGCGACCGGCACCGCGTTTGTGGCGATGGACGGGCTTCGGTCCTGGCCGCTGATCGGCTGGCTCGCCGCGCTCAACAACACGGTGTTCGTCGACCGCGGCAACCGGCTGGGCGTGCATGGGCAAGTCGGCGCGGTGCGCGCGGCGCTCGCCCGGCATCAGGCGATTGCGATCTTTCCCGAAGGCACGACCAGCGACGGGGTAACGCTGCTGCCGTTCAAGCCGGCGCTGCTCGAAGTCGTCGCGCCGCCGCCGCGTGCGATCCGCGTCCAGCCGCTGTTTCTCGATTATGGCGCGGCGCGGCATCTGGCCTGGGTGGGCGACGAACCGGCCCCGGCCAATGCCTGGCGGGTGTTGACCCGGCCGGGGCGCTTCACCGTGCGCCTGTCGTGCCTCGATCCGTTCGATCCGGCCCAGCTGGGCGACCGCAAGGCGGTGGCGACCGAGGCGCGGCGGCGAATCCTGGCGGCTTCCGCCCATGCCCTCCCGCCTGTATAGGGCGGCCGATCATGACCAGGCCCACCCCGTCCACCTACCGCGTCAAATCCTTTGGCTGCCAGATGAACGTCTATGACGGCGAGCGCATGGCCGAAATGCTGGCGGCGCGCGGCCTGACGCCGGCGGCCGAGGGCGCGGATGCCGATCTGGTCGTCCTCAACACCTGCCACATCCGTGAAAAGGCGTCGGAAAAAGTCTATTCCGAGGTCGGCCGCCTGCGCCGCGAGGATGGCAGCCGCCCGCTGGTCGCGGTCGCCGGCTGCGTTGCCCAGGCCGAGGGCGAGGAGATTCGCCGCCGCACGCGCGACGTGGACATCGTCGTCGGCCCGCAGGCCTATCACCGCCTGCCCGGCCTGATCGACACCGCCCTTGCCGGCGGCCATGCGGTCGATACCGACATGCCCGCCGAATCGAAGTTCGGCGCGCTGCCCGGCCGCGCCCGCCGCGCCGCGCCCAGCGCCTTCCTGACCGTGCAGGAAGGCTGCGACAAATTCTGCACCTATTGCGTCGTGCCCTATACGCGCGGCGCCGAAGTGTCGCGCCCCTGGGGCCAGATCATGGACGAGGCGCGTGCACTGGTCGATGCCGGCGCGCGCGAGATCACGCTGCTCGGCCAGAACGTCAACGCCTGGGCGCATGACGGGCGCTATCTGCACGATCTGATCGAGGCGATGGCCGCCCTGCCGGGGCTGGCGCGCATCCGCTACACGACCAGCCATCCCAACGACATGCATGACGGGCTGATCGCCGCGCACCGCGACATCGACAAGCTGATGCCGTTCCTGCACCTGCCGGTGCAGTCGGGCAGCGACCGCATCCTGAAGGCGATGAACCGCAGCCATGATGCCGACAGCTATTTGCGGCTGATCGACCGGGTGCGCGCCGCGCGCCCCGACATTGCGATTTCGGGCGATTACATTGTCGGCTTCCCCGGCGAGACCGATGCCGATTTCGACGCGACGCTGAAGATCATCGAACGCATTGTCCATTCGCAGGCATTCTCGTTCAAATATTCGCCGCGCCCGGGCACGCCGGCGGCGACGATGGACGGGCAGGTCGACGCGCAGGTGATGGATGAACGGCTGAAGCGGTTGCAGGCGCTGATCGGCCAGCAGCAGCATGCGTTCAACCTGGCGAGCGTCGGCCGCGACACGACGGTGCTGCTGGAACGCGCCGGCCGCCATCCGGGGCAGCTGATCGGCAAATCGCCCTGGCTGCAATCGGTGGTTGTCGAACAGGGCGCAATCGGCGACCTTGTCGACGTGCGGATCAGCGCGGCGGGGCCGAACAGCCTGTCGGGCGTTGTCGCGCAGAAAGAGGCCGCTTGACCGCACAGGAGAGGCATGTCGCGTAAGCCCGCCCCCGCCCGCCCGGGCGATCGCAGCCGCATCGAAGTCGTGTTCGACCGGCCCCAGCTTCTTGGCCAGCTGTTCGGCCATTATGACCAGAATCTCGTCGCCATCGAAAACCGGCTCGGCGTCTACATCGCCGCGCGCGGCAACAAGCTCCAGCTCGAGGGCGAGGCGGAGGCGATCGCCCGCGCGCGCGACGTGCTGACCGGGCTCTACAACCGCATCCTGCGCGGCGAGGAAATCGACGCCGGCACGCTCGATGCGGTGATCGCCATGTCGGCCGAACCGACGCTCGACGGCATCATCCGCGCCGATGTCAGCCAGCCGCCGCAGGTGATGATCCGCACCCGCAAGAAAACGATCGTCCCGCGTTCGACCACCCAGATCCGTTATATGGAGGCGCTGGCGAGCGACGACATCATCTTCGCGCTCGGCCCGGCGGGCACCGGCAAAACCTATGTTGCCGTCGCCCAGGCGGTGCAGCAGCTGATCGCCGGATCGGTCGACCGGCTGATCCTGTCGCGCCCGGCGGTCGAGGCCGGCGAACGGCTCGGCTTCCTGCCCGGCGACATGCGCGAAAAGGTCGATCCCTATCTGCGCCCGCTTTATGACGCGCTTTACGACATGCTGCCAACCGAACAGGTCGAACGGCGGATCGCGAGCGGCGAGATCGAGATCGCGCCCATCGCGTTCATGCGCGGCCGCACTCTGTCCAACGCGTTCATCATCCTTGACGAGGCGCAGAACACCACGCCGATGCAGATGAAGATGTTCCTCACCCGGTTCGGCGAGAACAGCCGCATGGTCGTGTGCGGCGATCCGCGGCAGGTCGATCTGCCCGATATCGGCAAATCGGGCCTGCCCGATGCGGTCGCGCGGCTGGACGGGGTGCGGGGGATTTCGATGATCCGGTTCGGTGCCGCCGATGTCGTGCGCCACCCGCTCGTCGGGCGGATCGTCGAGGCCTATGAGGGCGAGGGCGCCTGAACCGATGATCGATGTGGCAGTGCAGGTCGAGCCGGACTGGCTCGCGGCCGGGGACGCCGAGGCCAACACCGAATCGGCGTGGGAGGCGCTTGCCGAACGCGCGGTGCGCGCGGCGCTGGCGGTGACGCCCGATGCCGGGCTGGCGGACGGCGCGACGATGGTCGAGGTGTCGGTCAGGCTGGCCGGCGATGCCGAGGTGCATGAGCTGAACCTCAGCTATCGCCACAAGGACAAGCCGACCAATGTGCTGTCCTTCCCCATGCTGCCGCCCGATCTGATCGCCGCGATCGCGAGCAGCGATGCCAATACCGATGCCAATACCGATGATGGCGAGGTGCTGCTGGGCGACATCATCCTGGCGCATGGCGTGTGCGCGGCCGAGGCCGCCGACAAGGGCGTCAGCCTGTCCGCCCATGCCAGCCATCTGATTGTTCACGGCCTGCTGCATCTGCTAGGCTATGACCATCAGGACGCGGCCCAGGCCGACGCCATGGAAGCGCTGGAGGGCGAGGCCATGGCGGCGCTCGGCCTGCACGCGCCCTATCACAGGGACGAACCGTAACCAGATGCCTGAGGATTCCAGTAGGAACGGCCACGCCGGCGAGACCGGTGGTGGCCGCTTGTGGAAGGGCCTGCGCGACATGCTCTTCGGCGCGGACAGCGAACCGACGCTGCGCGACCAGATCGAGGAAGCGATCGAGGAACATGAGGGCGAACCGGCCGAGGCCGGCGACCTCAGCCAGATCGAGCGCCAGATGGTGCGCAACCTGCTGCATTTCGGCGAACGCAATGTCCGCGACGTCGCGGTGCCGCGCGCCGACATCATCGCCATCGACGAAGCGGCATCGTTCGACGCCGTGGTCGCCGCCTTTGCCGAGGCCGGGCACAGCCGCCTGCCCGTCTATCGCGGCAGCCTCGATACCGTGGTCGGCATGGTGCATGTGAAGGACGTGTTCGCGATCCTTGCGACCGGCGGTCCGCGCCCCGACGGCATTGCCGGGCTGATCCGCGAGCCGCGCTATGTGCCGACCTCGATGGGCGTGCTCGACCTGCTGGCCGAAATGCGTGCGACGCGCACCCATCTGGCGATCGTGGTCGACGAATATTCGGGCACCGAAGGGCTGGTGACGATCGAGGATCTGGTCGAGGAAATCGTCGGCGATATCGAGGACGAGCATGACGAGGCCCCCGTCGCCGCGCTGATCGCGCTGGGCGACGGCGTGTGGGACGCCGATGCGCGCGCCGAGCTGGAGGACGTCGCGGCCGAGCTCGACCCCCGCCTTGCCGAGGTCGAGGAGGATGTCGACACGCTGGGCGGGCTGACCTTCGTGCTTGCCGGCCATGTGCCGCAGCCGGGCGAGATCGTCGAACATGCCAGCGGCTGGCGGATCGAGGTGGTGGCCGGCGATCAGCGCCATGTCACGCGGGTGCGCCTGCACGCGCCGGCCGAAAGCGGCTGAGCGCGCCGGGAAACCGCCGCCTGCCGCCCTAGGATTCTGCCGCTCTGCCGCTCTGCCGGTCGCAACTTTGCCACCAGCCACCCTGTCGCAGCCCTGCAAAGCTTTGCAGGGCGCGGCAAAGCTGATGAAGTTTTTGCGTCGGAAAAGTTAACGAAAGTGATTTCCCTGCCACGGCGGATGGTGGCAGGGGCGCGCTCACGAAGGCGGTCAACGTCCTTCGGGTCGCCGGGTGCAAACTGCATCCGGACGGTGCCGCCGGCCCCCTCACACCCCTGGCCGGCGGCACCTTTTTCATAGCCCGAGTCGCGCTGCGGCGCGCCAACCCGGATGATCATCCTGTGTTGCTGATCTGGCCGAATCCCGGCGGTCAGGGGTGTGCATCGGGTGGTTCCACTGCGCCCGGAATCGCTCTAGACCACCGCCATGTTCGCCCGGATCCGACGCCCGCTCATTTTCGCCGTCGCGGTGCTTGCCGCGCTGGTCATCGGTCTCATCCTCTATACGGGGCGCGACAATGCCCGGCTGGCCGAGGCCGATCTTGCCGGCGTCAGGCCGCGCATCCAGCCGCCCGCGACCGAGCTGGTGCCGGTGGTCAACATCGCCACGCCGACCGACTGGGGCAATCAGACGCCCAAGGCCGCGCCGGGGCTGAAGGTCACGGCGTTTGCGACCGGGCTCGATCATCCGCGCTGGATGACGCTGCTGCCCAATGGCGATGTGCTGGTCGCCGAAACCAACTCGCCGCCGCGCGCGCAGACGGGGCTGGTCGACCGCATCATGGGGCTGCTGTTCGCGCGTGCCGGCGCGGGCGGCACATCGGCCAACCGCATCACCCTGCTGCGCGACGCCGATGGCGATGGCCGCGCCGAAACCCGTTCGGTGCTGGTGGAGGGGCTGAACTCCCCCTTCGGCATGGCGCTGGTCGGCGACCGGCTTTACGTCGCCAACACCGATGCGCTGGTCGTCCTGCCCTATCGCACCGGCGACACGCGGATCACCGCGCGGCCGGAAAAGGTCATCGACCTGCCCGGCGGCTATAATCACTGGGCGCGCAACGTGATCGCCGATCCGGCGGGCAAGCGGCTCTATGTCACCGTCGGCTCGGCCAGCAATATCGGCGAACGCGGGCTGGAGCTGGAGGAACGGCGCGCCGCGATCCTCGAGGTCGATCCGGCGACGCGCAGCCAGCGCATCTATGCAAGCGGCCTGCGCAACCCCAATGGCCTGGCCTGGGAACCGGTCAAGGGCGGACTGTGGACCACCGTCAACGAACGCGACATGATCGGCGGCGACGGCCCGCCCGACTATATGACCAAGGTCGAGTTCGGGGCTTTCTATGGCTGGCCGTGGAGCTATTGGGGCGGCTATGTCGACAAGCGCGTCCGGCCCGAACGGCCCGACCTGCTCGAATATACCAAGCGCCCCGATTATGCGCTCGGCCCGCACGTCGCCCCGCTCGGCATCGCCTTTGCAACCAGCGCCGATCTTGGCCCGGATTATGAAAACGGGGCGTTTGTCGGCCTGCACGGCTCGTGGAACCGCAAGCCTGCCTCGGGCTACAAGGTCGTGTTCGTGCCGTTCGGGGCCGATGGCTGGCCGGTCAAGGATCGCAAGCCGGTCGACCTGCTGACCGGGTTCCTGACCAAGGACGGCAAAGCACGCGGTCGCCCCGCCGGGGTGATCGTCGATGGCAAGGGCGCACTGCTCGTCGCCGACGATGTCGGCAACCGCATCTGGCGGGTGAGCCGCTGACAGCGCGCATGCCGGTGCGGGTCACGCCGCACCGGCCCGTCAGGTCGCAAACAGCATCGCGTCGTCGGCAAAGGCCTTGAACTCCAGCGCATTGCCGCTGGGATCGCGGAAGAACATCGTCGCCTGTTCGCCAGGCTGCCCCTTGAAGCGGATATGCGGGGCGATGCCGAACGCGATCCCCGCCGCCGCCACCCGCTCGGCCAGCTGCTGCCACTGGTCCATGGTCAGCACGACGCCGAAATGCGGCACCGGCACATCATGGCCATCGACCGGGTTGGTCGCCTCCACCGCGCACGCGGCGTCGCTCAGATGCGCGACGATCTGATGGCCATAAAGGTCGAAATCGATCCAGTGATCGGCGCTCCGCCCCTCACGGCAGCCCAGCACGCCGCCGTAAAAACCGCGCGCTGCCGCCAGATCATGGACGGGGAAGGCAAGGTGGAACGGGCGGATCACAGCGCGCCCCCGGGGCGACCGGCCAAAGGGCCGGTTGCGGGGCCGGTATCGGCGGGCGGCGGTGCCACCACCTGCGCCATCACCAGACAGGTGCGCGCCTCGGCAATCGGCAGCGGGGTGAGCCGCACCACCGCTTCCACCTCGCGCGCCAGCAGCGCGCCGACCTGTTCGCGCGACAGGCCGCTTTCGCGGGTGATCGCTTCGCCGATCACCTCGGCAAAGCGCGCACCATCCTCCTCGAGCGAGGGCAGGTCCTGCGCGGCGGCGACCCCGCTGCGCTGCGCATTGGCGACGATGGCCAGCACCGCGAGGCAGCGCGCCTGCGCGGCCCGGGCGGGCGGAATGACGGCAGGCGGGACGGGGGTGGACGCCTGAACGAGAAGCGGCAGCAGCAACTGGATCATGCCCCCTGATGCCGCGTTGCAATCGTCACAGGCAAGGGCGATATGCGGCGGCCGTGCGCAGCTCCCCTTCCCCCGCCGCCGGCTCTGCCATTTTTGCCCCCCGCACCGCATTGTTCCCCCGCGCCATATTGCCGATTGCGATTGCCGCCGGTGCGGTGTCGGCGACCGGCTTTGCCCCGCTTGGCTGGTGGCCGGCGGCGCTGATCGGCTTCGGGCTGTTCGCGCTGCTGGTCGTGACCGCCCCCGGTGCGCGCAGCGCCTGGGCGCGCGGCTGGGCGTTCGGCATGGGCCAGTTCACGCTGGGGCTGAACTGGATCGCCCATGCCTTTACCTATCAGGATGCGATGCCGCACTGGTTCGGCTATCCGGCGGTGGCGCTGCTGTCGGTCTATCTGGCGGTGTTTCCGGGGCTGGCAGCACTCGCCGCCTGGCCGGCGCGGCGGCATCCGGTTGCCTTGGGGCTGGCGCTCGGCGCGGGCTGGATCGCGACCGAATGGCTGCGCGCGCATCTGTTCACCGGCTTTGCGTGGAACCCGGTTGCCGCGATCTGGGCCGACACGCCGGGGCTGCACGCGGCCCTGCCCTGGATCGGCACCCATGGTCTGGGCGGGATCACGGTGGCGGCGGCGGCGTTCGGCGGTGCGGCGTTCGGTAAAGCACGCGGGCGGTCCGTGCGGCTGCTGCCCGCCCTGCCCGTACTTGTGCTCGCCGCGCTCGCCCTGCTGCCGCTGCCCCCGGCACCGGTTGTGCGCGGCCCGGCGGTGCGGATCATCCAGCCCAATATCGATCAGGCCGCCAAGCATGACGAAGCCGCGCAGATCGACCATTTCCGCACGCTGGCGCGGCTGACCGGCACCCCCGGTCCCGCGCCCCGGCTGATTTTCTGGCCGGAAGCGGCGATCGACAATGGCTATTATCTGGCCGAGGATCAGGGCCTGCGCGACTGGCTGGCGCGGCGGCTGGGGCCGCGCGACCTGCTGCTGACCGGCGGGGTCGCGCTGGAATATGGCGCGGATGGTCGCGCGGTCGGCGGGCGCAACAGCGTGTTCGTGCTGGGCGCGGACGCGCGCATCCGGGGCCGTTACGACAAGGCGCATCTGGTGCCTTATGGCGAATATCTGCCGATGCGCGGGCTGCTCGAACCGCTCGGCCTGTCGCGGCTGGTGCCGGGGGATCTGGATTTCTGGCCCGGCCCCGGCCCTGCCTCGCTCGACCTGCCGGGCTTTGGCCGGGCGGGGTTCCAGATCTGCTATGAAATCATCTTTCCCGGCGCGGTCGCGTCGCGGGCGGCGCGGCCCGATTTCCTGTTCAATCCGTCCAACGACGCCTGGTTCGGGCGCTGGGGCCCGCCCCAGCATCTGGCGCAGGCGCGGCTGCGTGCCGCCGAGGAAGGGCTACCGGTCATCCGCGCGACGCCGACCGGGATTTCGGCGCTGATCGGCCCGTCGGGCGAGGTGATCGCCCGGCTGCCGCACCGGGCGATGGGGGCGATTGACGGCCATCTGCCCCGGCCGCTGCCGCCGACCGCCTTTGCACGGCTTGGTAACCTTCTTTCGCTGATGGTGGCGCTCGCGCTTGGCGGATTGGCGATTGTCAGCGCACGTCGCGCCCGCTAAGGGCGATGCAAGACATAAACATGTCTTTATATGCGGCCTCACCGCCGCGCCCCTAGCCAGGATCCGTCATGCGCTCCACCTATCTCTTCACGTCCGAATCGGTGTCCGAAGGCCATCCCGACAAGGTCGCCGACCAGATTTCCGATGCGATCGTCGATCTGTTCCTGTCCAAGGACCCGGAAGCCCGCATCGCCTGCGAAACGCTGACCACCACCCAGCGGGTCGTGCTGGCCGGCGAGATCCGCTGCCGCGGCGTCTATGAAAACGGCGCCTGGGCACCGGGTGCTCAGGAAGAGATCGAGCGCGCGGTGCGCGAAACGGTGAAGCGCATCGGCTATGAGCAGGACGGCTTCCACTGGCAGACGCTCGCGTTCCACAATCATCTGCACGGCCAGTCGGCGCATATCGCCCAGGGCGTCGATGCCAGCGCCGACAAGGACGAAGGTGCCGGCGACCAGGGCATCATGTTCGGCTTCGCCTGCGACGAAACCCCCGATCTGATGCCGGCGACGCTCGACTATAGCCACAAGATCCTCGCCCGGCTGGCCGCCGACCGCCATGCCGGTACCGCCCCGTTCCTCGAGCCGGACGCCAAGAGCCAGGTCACTTTGCGCTTCGAAAATGGCCGCCCGGTCGCGGCGACCGCCATCGTCGTGTCGACCCAGCACAAGCCGGGTTACGATCAGGGCGAAAAGGAAGCCGAGCTGCACGCCTATGTGAAGAAGGTCGTCGCCGAAGTGCTGCCGCAGGGCTTTGTCACCAACGAGACGGTGTTCCACATCAACCCGACCGGCAGCTTTGAAATCGGCGGGCCGGACGGCGATGCCGGGCTGACCGGCCGCAAGATCATCGTCGACACCTATGGCGGTGCGGCCCCGCATGGCGGCGGCGCGTTTTCGGGCAAGGACCCGACCAAGGTCGACCGTTCGGCGGCCTATGTGTCGCGCTATCTGGCGAAGAACATCGTCGCGGCAGGCCTGGCGCGGCGCTGCACGATCCAGCTGTCCTACGCCATCGGCGTGTCCGAGCCGCTGTCGCTTTATGTCGACACCCATGGCACCGGCACTGTCGATGAAGCCCGTATCGAAGCGGTGCTGCCGACGCTGGTGCGGCTGACCCCCAAGGGCATCCGCACCCATCTGGGCCTGAACAAGCCGATCTACGGCCCGAGCGCCGCCTATGGCCATTTCGGCCGCACGCCCGAGGGGGATTTCTTCCCGTGGGAGCGGACCGATCTGGTCGACAAGCTCAAGGCCGCACTGGCCTGATCCGCGGCCCCGCCGGTGCGCCATCGCACCGGCGGGGCACGCCTGCTGATAACAGGCCTGCCGATAAAGGGCGCGATGCCGCCCTGCTGTGCCCCGGCCCGGCTTCTGCTAGGGTCGGTCATGGCCGTTATTTCCCTGATCGTCCTTGCCGCGCTTGCGGCCAGCCCGCGCCCGCCCGTAACCGGCTTCAGCCCGGCTGAGCGTATCGAGATCCTGAAAGCCGCCGGTGCCGTCCGGCGCGGCGCGACCTGGGTGATGTGCGCCGACGATCCCGCCCCGGTCAGCGCCACGGTCCGCGCCATCGACCTGAATGGCGATGGCCGGCCCGAAGCCATTGTCACCGAACGCACGGCGCTCTGCGCGCCCAAGAGCGGCTGGCTCTATGCGGTGCTCGCCCGCGCCGATAACGGCGGCTGGCAGCTGCTCGCGCGGGGCGACGGGCAATTGCGCGTGATCGGCCGCGTGGCGTCCGGCGGGTGGCGCGACCTGCGCGTGACCGGCGGCGATGCGCCCGTCATCCTGCGCCATGACGGCCAGGCCTATCGCCCGCGCTGATCGCCGCCGCCATCCGCCCTTGATCGGCCACGCGACTGCCCATAGGCGTCGCCGCGATGACCGATCCGCTTTCCATCCGCCGCCTCTATGGCCGGGCCAAGGGCCACAAGCTGCGCGCCGGCCAGGCGATCCTTGTCGAAGAGACGCTGCCCCGGGTCGCCGTGCCGGACGAAGGCCCGCTCGACGCGGTGCGCCTGTTCGGCGCGCCCCGGCCGCTCGAGTTCGAAATCGGCTTTGGCGCGGGCGAGCATCTGGCGGCGCAGGCGGCGATGCGGCCCGGCCATGGCTTTATCGGCTGCGAGCCGTTCCTGAACGGCGTCGTCGGCGCGCTCGCCAAGATCGAAGATGAGGAACTGGCCAATGTGCGGCTGCACATGGGCGATGCGCTGGGCGTGCTCGAACGGCTGCCGGACCACAGCCTTGAGCGGCTCTATCTGCTCCACCCCGATCCCTGGCCCAAGGCGCGCCATGCCAAAAGGCGGATGGTCAATCACGGCCCGCTCGACCTGATCGCGGCCAAGCTGCGGCCCGGCGGCGAGTTCCGGCTCGGCACCGACGATCCGACCTATTGCCGCTGGTCGATGATGATCATGAACGCGCGCCGCGATTTCGTCTGGCAGGCAGCGACCGCGCAGGATTTCCTGACCCGGCCCGACGACTGGCCACAGACGCGCTACGAGGCCAAGGCCCGCACCAAGGGCCATGAAGTCTGGTATTTCCGCTATCTGCGCGTCTAAAGCATTTTCCAGCCGGGTCGGCCGGTCCGATACAGTCGGATCGGAAACCGCTGCAGAGCATCGTCGGGCGGGGTGAAACGCCCGGCCTGAAGCCGCCCCGCATTCCCGGCACAGCTGCCGCTGACGCGCACATGGATGCGGATCGACACGCGCGCATCCGTCGACCGCCTGTCGCGTGCGAACTTCCGGGCGAACGGACCGCCGATGGCGGCGTCAACGAGATCGCCCCACACCGCCCCGTAAAATCACTTATGCCTGTCATTAAATCTATACATATCAGCGAAATACGGAAGATAACACCCGCACCCGTTAATCATGTTCAATAACTTATGTGGTGAATAACGCCACCTTAACTGTCAAAATAATGGCGGTTTTCTCGCATCGCACAGCCCTTCTCCTATACCTGCAGGATAGGATCATGGTTGCCGAAGCGAGAGGACAGCATGGCTCTGGTTAAGAATAACGGCCGGACGGACAGCGTCGCGGCGCGCCCCGCAGCCGCCGGTTCGGCGCGCGAGGCCGAACTGCGCCGCAAGCGGGCACGCACGCTCGCCAAGCAGCAGCAGGTGGCAGAGCGCATCGCCGCCGCCAGCACCGAGCTGACCGCGGGCATCAACGAAGCCGCCGCCGCCGCCGAAGAGCTGAAGCGCGCGTCGGACGAGATCGCCGTCGGGGCCGAACAGGCGTCGAGCGCCGCCCAGATGTCGCTGGCTGCATTCCAGCAGGTTGCCGGCGCGATCACCCGCCAGATGCAGAATGCCGACACCAGCCGGGAAAAGGGCGAGGCGTCGCAGCTTGTCATCGCACGCACCAGCGAAGAAATCGCCGCTCTGATCGGCAATGTCACCACCGCCGCGCACCGCCAGGCCGCATCGGTGGAGATGGTCGCCGAACTGGAAAAGCAGGCGGCCAATATCGACGATATCGTGAAGGCGGTCGGCCGCATTGCCGACCAGACCAATCTGCTCGCCCTCAATGCCGCGATCGAGGCCGCCCATGCCGGCCAGCATGGCAAGGGCTTTGCCGTCGTCGCCGACGAGGTGCGCACGCTGGCCGAAACGTCGGAGCGCAGCGCCGGCCAGATTCAGGAGCTGATCGGCAAGATCCAGGCCGATGTGCGCGAGATTGCTGCCGGCATCAACCAGTCGGCCACCGCAATCGACGAGGAGGTCGCCAAGGCGGTCACGATCACCGAGCAGCTGGCCCAGATCCGCACCGATATCGCCGCGATCGTGACCGGCATTCAGGAAATCGCCGTCGGTGCCACCCAGTCCAACGTCGCCACCCAGCAGGCGCTGAAGGGCATGCAGGAAATCGCCTCCGCCGCCGAACAGCAATCGGCCGCCGCCGAGGAATCGGCCAAGACCGTCGCCGAACAGTCGATGGCGCTGTCGGAATGCGAACAATCGGCACAGGCGATGTCGGACCTGGCCGATGATCTGAAAAACTCGTCCGACGTCGCCAAGAGCGCGGAGGAAGTCGCGGCGGCATCCGAACAGCTGTCCTCGGCGGTGCACGAAATCAGCAAGTCGGGCACCCAGATCATGGCGGCGATCGAACAGATCCGCAAAGGTGCCGAGGTCCAGTCGGCCGCGACCGAGGAATCGGCGGCCGCCGCCTCGCAGATCGAGCGCGGTGTCGATCTGGCGCGCGAACGGGCCGACCAGAGCAGCCAGAAGGTCGTGCAGATCCGCGAGCTGCTGGCGCGCAACAAGCTGGCCGTCGATGCGATGGTCGCCGGCATCAACAACTCGGCAGCGGCGTCGCGGGCGAGCATCCAGCAGGTCAAGGATCTGGATCTGGTGTCGCGGCGGATCGACAAGATCGTCGATGCGATCTCGACCGTGTCGATCCAGACCAGCATGCTGGCCGTCAATGGCGCGGTCGAGGCGGCGCGGGCCGGGGAATATGGCAAGGGCTTTGTCGTCGTCGCCACCGACATCCGCAACCTTGCCCATGATTCGGCCGAAAATGCCGACCGCATCAAGGATATGGTGCGCGCGGTGCAGGATCAGATCGCACTGGTCGGCCAGGATCTGAACGAGATCGTCGCCGCCGCGCTGGCGGAGGTCGCCAAGGCCGAAAGCTGCACGGCGAACCTGATCCGCATCGAGGGCGAAATCGCCGAAATGGAACGCGGGGCCGGCGACATCATGAGCGCCTCGGTCGAGATCGCGGCCGCCATCGCGCAGGTCAAGACGGCGGTCGAACAGATCGCCGCCGCCGCGCAGGAGGCCGACAAATCGGCGAGCGAAGCCGCCAGTGCCGCCCAGCAGCAGGATCAGGGCGCCCGCGAACTCGCCACCGCCATCGAGGACATCGCCGCTCTCGCCGACGAGTTGCAGAGCGCCGCCTGAACGGGAGGCCGCAATGGCCCAGAATGCATCGACCCGGGGCGGACGCCGCGGCCCGCGCGCGCCCCGGCCCGCCGCGCCGGCAACCGGCCCGGACACGCAGGGCGGCACCACCACCGCCACCGGCACCGCCACCGCCTCCGGCACCGCCGCCGAACGCGGGACCGCGACGCGCCAGTTCGTGACCTTCGCCATCGACGGGCGGCCCTTTGCCGCCGAGATGGCGGTGGTGCGGGAAATCATCCGCCTGCCCGATGTCGTGCGCGTGCCGCTGGCCCCGCCGGCACTGGACGGCATCGCCAATCTGCGCGGCGACGTGCTGCCGATCGTGTCGCTGCGCCGGCTGCTCGGCCTGCCCGAACGCGCGCGCGACGAGGCGAGCCGGGCGATGGTCGTCCAGCTTGGCCAGCCGATCGGCTTTGTCGTCGACCGGGTGTCGAGCGTCGCCAGCATCGCTGAAGCGCAGATCGAGCCGGCCGGCACCGCCCAGTCGGCGGTCGACAGCCGCTTTCTGGCCGGCATGATCCGCGACGATGACGGGCGCGGCATCACGCTGATCATCGATTTTGCCCGGCTGGCGGCGGAGGCTCTGGCCGAGGCGCAGGCCGGCGGCGGGCGCGGCCAGGCGTCTGGCAGCGTGGCGGGCGATGACCGCGCGCCTGTGGTCGCGGCCGAGGGCGGCGACGAGACCCGGCTGGTGAGCTTCCGGCTCGACGGGCAGGAATATGGCATCGCCATCGCCGATGTGCGCGAGATCGTGCATTCGCCCGACCGGATCATGCCGGTGCCCGGTGCCGACGGCCATGTGCTTGGCCTGATGACGCTGCGCAACCGCCTGCTGCCGCTGGTCGATCTGCGCCGCCTGCTCGGCCTCGACGCGCGGCCGCTCGACGAGAAAAGCCGCATCGTCGTGCTCAAGATGGGCGAGGAGTCGGTCGGCCTTGTCGTCGATACCGTGACCGAGGTGCTGGGCGTGCCGCGCGCGGTGATCGAACAGCTGCCGCCGCTGCTCACGGCAGGCCGGGGCGAGATCGCGCAGGTCTGCCGGCTGGAGGACGGGCGGCGGCTGGTGTCGGTGATCGACAGCCGCGCGCTGTTCGTCCACCCCGCCATCGAGGCGGCGGGCCGGCTGGGCGCGGACGAAACCGCCGGAGACGTGCGCGGCGGGGACGGCGCGACGGATGTGGCCGGGCATGCGGAAGACCGCAGCGACGAACGCGGCGGCGCGGGCGATCAGGGCCAGCTGATCGTATTCCGGCTCGACCGGCAGGAGTTCGGCGTGCCGATCGCCGATGTGCGCGAGATCCTGCGCGTGCCCGACCAGATGTTCCGCGTGCCGCGCGCGCCCGCGGCGGTCGAGGGCGTGATCAACCTGCGCGGATCGGTGCTGCCGGTGCTCGACCTGCGCACCCGGCTGGGCATGGACCGGCTGGACACGCAGGAGCGGCAGCGGATCATCGTGTTCCAGATCGACGGCGTCCGCACCGGCTTTGTCGTCGACCATGTCAGCGAGGTGCTGAGCGTCGAGCCTGGCGCGATCGAGCCGGCCCCGACCCTGTCGGCCGCGCAGGACCGGCTGCTGCCCCGGCTCGTCAACATGGGCGCGCGCGGGCGGATGCTGCAACTGATCGACGCCCATCACCTGATCGACGCCGCCGAACGCGCCGAGCTTGCCGGGATGCTGGACGCCGCCGCATGATCCGCCTGCTGATCGTCGATGATTCCGCGCTTGTCCGCACCCAGCTTGCCCAGCTCTTCGCCGAAGAGGGCGGGTTCGAGATCGCGCAGGCGCGCAACGGTGCCGAGGCGGTCGAGCAGGTGCGCACGCTCCAGCCCGATGTCGTCACGCTCGACATCAACATGCCGCAGATGGACGGGCTGACGGCGCTGTCGCTGATCATGACCGAACGGCCGACCCCGGTGGTCATGGTCTCCTCGCTCACCGAACAAGGCGCGCTCGTCACGCTGGAGGCGCTGCATCTGGGCGCAGTCGATTACATCGCCAAGCCCGGCGGCACGATCTCGCGCAGCTTTGGCGACATCCGCCGCGAACTGGTCGCCAAGGTGCGCGCCGCCGCCGGGGCGCGGCTGCGCCATGGCGAGCCGGTGCGGGTGCGCGCGCCCGCCCCGACACCGGTCCGCGCGCTCGCCCCGCGCCGGGTGCTGCGCGACGGGCTGGTGCTGATCGGCGTGTCCACTGGCGGCCCCAAGACCCTTGAAGAGATCCTGCCGGACCTGCCGGCCGATTTTCCCTGGCCGGTGGTGATCGCGCAGCACATGCCTGCCGCCTTCACCCGCTCGTTCGCCGAACGGCTGGACCGTGTCTGCCAGATTGCCGTGGTCGAGGCGGCGGCACCGGTCGCGCTCGAACCCGGCACCGCCTATGTGGCGAAGGGCGGGGCCGATCTGGTCGTCGCCGACCGGGGCGGGCGGCTGTTTGCCGTTCCCAAACCCGAAAACCCGGCCTTTGCCTGGCACCCCTCGGCCGAAGTGCTGGCGCGCTCGGCCCTGCAGCACCGCCCGGCGCAGCAGCTGGTCGCGGTGATGCTGACCGGAATGGGCAATGACGGGGCCGACGGCTTTGCCGAGATTCGCCGGCGCGGCGGCCGCACCATCGCCGAATCGGCGGAAACCGCGGTCGTCCATGGCATGCCGCGCGAACTGATCGCGCGCGACGGCGCCGATGTCGTGCTGCCGGCGCAGAAGATCGCCGACCAGATCAACCGCTGGGCGAGCGGCGGCTGACATGCCCCTGCTCCAGCCCCGCATGGTGGCGGATCGCGCCCGCCATCCCGCGCCGCCCCGCCCGGCGCGGCTGGCCGCCGCCGATCCGGCCGCCCGCCGCCGCGCGGCACAGGCGCGCCGCCCCGGCATTGGCGGCCCGCGC
>NZ_JAPFGX010000046.1:0-20239 GCF_059803575.1 Sphingomonas sp. URJC2 | reverse complement strand
CCCCCACCCGGCCTCCCAACGGCAGGTTACGCTATGGGAGGCCGGGTGGGGGTGCGGGCCGGTGCCGTTCTTCCCAACAAACAACTCCCGGTGACGCAAGTGCGGCGTGAGCCGCACCGGAAACGGGAGCGCCGCGCGCTCCCGCTCCGCACCGGTCAGAGCCGGACCAGCATCTTGCCGGTGTTGGCGCCCGAAAACAGGCCGAGGAACGCGTCGAGCGTCGAGTCGAGCCCGTCCATCACCGTCGTCCGCGCCTTCATCTGGCCGCTGGTCACCCAGCCGGCCATTTCCTGCTGCCACACCGGAAACTCGGCCATGTAATCGGTGTAGATGAAGCCGCGCATCATGATCCGCGCCGGGATGGTGCGGATCAGATACTTCATCTCCTGCGGCTTGCCGTCGTTATAGACGTCGATCATCCCGCAGATCGCGAACCGGGCATTCTGGCGCGCGGTGGCGAAGGCGGCATCGAGATGTTCGCCGCCGACATTGTCGAAATAGACGTCGATGCCCTTGGGCGCGGCCGCCATCAGCTGCGGCAGGACAGGGCCGGCCTTGTAATCGATGCAGTGATCGGCCCCCAGTTCCTTGACGAAGGCGACCTTGTCCGGCCCGCCGGCCGAGCCGATCACCGTCATCCCCTTGAGCTTGGCGATCTGCACGACCGCCGAGCCGACCGCGCCCGCCGCGGCCGACACGAACACGATGTCGCCCGGCTGCGCCGCCGCACAGCGCAGCAGCCCGAAATAGGCGGTGCCGCCGGTCAGCCCCATATTGTGCAGGAAGGTTTCATCGGGCACGCCCAGCGCCGGCAGCTTTTGCGGCATCATTTCGGGGCCGACCACGGCCTCGTCGCGCCAGCCGGCCATGTGCAGCACCTTGTCGCCGACCGCAAAGGCGGGATTGGCGCTTTCGATCACCTCGCCGACCGCGCCACCCTGCAGCGGCTCGCCGATCTGGAACGGCGGGACATAGCTTTTCACGTCATTCATCCGCCCGCGCATATAGGGGTCGACCGACAGCCAGCGATTGGCGACGCGGATCTGCCCTTCGGCGAGCGGCTGGGCCGGCAGGTCGACCAGCGCGATATTGTCGGGACCGGGCATGCCGGCGGGGCGCGATTTGAGGATCCAGGCGCGGGACATTCTCTCTCTCCTTGAACGGTCAGCGTGCAGGCCTTGTCAGCGCATTTTCAAGCCGGGCCGAATCCCCCGGCGGCTCGGAAAATGCAGCAGATCAAAAGCCTAAATCTGTTGCCGATCCGGTGTGACCGGATCGCCATCCGGTCTAGGCCGGGACGCGGGCGCGAAACAAGGCTCGCCACCAGCGGCCGGCGGGTGCCGGCAAAAGCCGGCGACGCGCCCGGACCGGGTCTGCCGTTACGGCTTGCCGCTGCCCGGCCGGGACGGCGGCGGCGAAAAAAATCATGCGCAGAAAAAATCGCCCCTGCCGAAAAAATCGCTGCGCGCCGCCCGGCGATGCGCAACAGGCGTTGCATCCCGGCAAAAGCGCCGCTAATGGCCCTGCTTCGCGCCGGGCTGCCCCGGCCGCGGGACATGGTGCGGGGCCGTAGCTCAGCTGGGAGAGCGCGTCGTTCGCAATGACGAGGTCAGGGGTTCGATCCCCCTCGGCTCCACCATTATCCCCTTGTTTTCGTTTCATATGCCATTTGCGGACCAGACCGCCGGCCCCGTGCCTGGTCGGCCGCCCGCAGACCCTGTCGGCCGTCCGCCGGATTGAGTTTGCGCGATCCACCGGCGCGGAACCGGACGTATTGTGGCATTAAATGCATATTAACCTTTTGCCCGCAGAGGTTAACTGGTTAATGAAGGTGACCGGGGCAGGTTGCGCATGAGGGGCGCATCAGGCCGCGACAACCAGGGGGCCTGCCGCCATGCGCGTGTTGCTGATCGAAGACGAGCCGACGACCGCCAAGTCGATCGAGATGATGCTCAATGCCGAAGGTCTGAACGTCTACACGACGGATCTGGGCGAGGAAGGCCTCGATCTTGGCAAGCTGTATGATTACGACATCATCCTGCTCGACCTGAACCTGCCGGACATGCACGGCTATGACGTGCTCAAAAAGCTGCGCACCGCCAAGGTGCAGACGCCGGTCCTGATCCTGTCGGGCATTTCGGAAATGGATTCGAAGGTCCGCAGCTTCGGCTTCGGTGCCGATGACTATGTGACCAAGCCGTTCCACCGCGACGAGCTGGTGGCGCGCATCCATGCCGTTGTCCGCCGTTCGAAGGGCCATAGCCAGTCGGTCATCCGCACCGGCAAGCTGGCGGTCAATCTGGACGCCAAGACCGTCGAGGTCGACGGCGCGCGCGTGCATCTGACCGGCAAGGAATATGCGATGCTTGAGCTGCTGTCGCTGCGCAAGGGCACGACTCTGACCAAGGAAATGTTCCTCAACCATCTCTATGGCGGGATGGACGAGCCGGAACTGAAGATCATCGACGTGTTCATCTGCAAGCTGCGCAAGAAGCTCAGCCTTGCCTGTGGCGGCGACAATTACATCGAGACGGTGTGGGGACGCGGCTATGTGCTGCGCGACGCCGACGAAGACAAGGCGCCGGCCACCGCCGCCGCCTGACCGGGCTTCACGCCGGGGGAGGAAAAGGCCGGGGCCAGTCCCCGGCCTTTTCTTTTTGTGCGGTGTTGTGTGTGCGCGCCTGACGGCGCGGGGCCGGTGCCGTTCTTCCCGAACAAACAACTTCAGGTGCCGTTTTTTCCAGCTCAGCACCCCCGGTGCTGCGCCCCTCACACCGGCTGCGGCACCGATTCGGGTTCGAAGCGCACCCAGCCGGTGCCGGTCAGCCGCTCGATCGGGCGGAAGCGCGTTTTATAGGCCATGCGCTGCGAGCCCTGCACCCAATAGCCCAGATAGACATAGGGCAGGCCGGCAGCGCGGGCGCGCAGGATATGGTCCATGATGATGAAATTGCCGAGGCCCGGCCGCTCGGCATGGTCGGGATCGTAAAAGCTGTAGATCATCGACAGCCCGTCGGCATGCTGATCGGTCAGGCACGCGCCCACCAGCCGCCCCTGCGCCCCGCCGGATCGCGGCTCGCGATATTCGATGACATGGGTGTTGACCGGGGTCTGCTCGACCATGTCGGCATAGTCCATCTCGTCCATGCCCGACATGCCGCCACCGGGGTGGCGCGCGGCCAGATAGCGGCGCAGCAGCTGGAATTGCTCGTCGGTCGACCAGGGCCGGCATGCGGTGGCCTCAAGGTCGCGGTTGCGCTTCAGCGTCCGCTTCTGGGTCGCGCTCGGCTCGAAATCATGCGCGACGACGCGCACCGAAATGCAGGCCGAACATTCCGGGCAGCTCGGCCGGTAGGCAACGCTCTGGCTGCGGCGAAAGCCGATGCGGCCAAGCGCGTCGTTGAGCTCGGCCGCATGCTGGCCGTTCAGCTCGGTGAACACCTTCCGCTCCAGCCGCCCCGGCAGATAGGGGCAGGGATTGGGGCTGGTCACGAAGAAGCGGGGAAAGCGAAATGGTGCGCTCAACGTCTCCGGTCCTCCGTCCGACCCGCCCGAGCGCTAGCCCGAAGATCGTGAAAAGGAGGTTTACCCGATAGCGGGCCGGTGCCGCGACAAAACAAAGACTCCCGGTGCCGTTCTTCCCAACAAACAACACCCGGTCAGGCCAGTTCGACGAGGCTCGCCTCATAACCGTCCGCGCGCAGGGCGGTCATCAGCCGGTCGAGATGGGCGCGGTCGCGGGTTTCGCATTCGATGTCGGTGATCAGGCCCTTGGCCGGCAGGGTGGTGAACACCCGCTGGTGATAGACCTCGATGATGTTGACCTGCTGGTCATGAAAGATGCGCGCGACGTTGAACAGCGCGCCCGGCCGGTCCTGCAGCCGCACCCGCAGCCGCGCCAGCCGCCCGGACCGGGCCAGATCGCGCAGCAGCACATTGGCGAGCAGCCGGGTGTCGATATTGCCGCCGCACAGCACGACGCCCACGCGCCGCCCCGCGAATCGGCCCGGATGGGCGAGCAGCGCCGCCAGCCCGGCCGCGCCCGCGCCCTCGACGACCGTCTTTTCGATCTGCAGCAACAGGCTGACCGCGCGTTCCAGATCGCGTTCCGACACCAGCAGAATGTCGTCGGCCAGCGCCTGCACGAACCGGCGGGTGAGCAGCCCCGGCTGCTTGACCGCAATCCCCTCGGCCAGAGTGTCGCCGGCACAGGCGAGGTCCAGCCCCTTGGTCAGCGCATACATTGACGGATAGAGTTCGGCCTGCACGCCGACCAGTTCGATATCCGGGCGGATGCCGCGCGCGGCGGTGCCCATGCCCGAAAACAGCCCGCCGCCGCCGATCGGAATGACCAGCGTGTCGATCTCCGGCGCGTCGGCGAGCAGTTCGAGCGCGACCGTGCCCTGCCCGGCGATGATGTGCGGATGATCGAACGGATGCACGAAGGTCAGCCCGCGCTCCTCCTCCAGCCGCCGGGCATGGGCATAGGCGGCGTCGAACGTCTCGCCCTCAAGGATCACCTGCGCGCCATGCCCCTCGGTCTGGGTGACCTTCACGGTCGGGGTCGGGCGCGGCATCACGATTGTGACGGGAATGCCCAGCCGGTTGCCATGATAGGCAAGCCCCTGCGCATGATTGCCGGCCGAGGCGGCGATCACGCCCTTGCGCCGCGCCGCCTCGTCCATCTGCAGCAGCGTGTTGAGCGCCCCGCGCTCCTTGTAAGCGGCGGTGAACTGGAGGTTCTCGAACTTCAGCCACACCTCGGCCCCGGTCATCGCCGACAGCGTCTGGCTGTGAAGCGTGGGGGTGCGGACGATCGCCCCGGCCAGCCGCGCGGCAGCGGCCTCGATATCGGGCAGCGCGACCGGCAGATCGCCGGCGGTCGCAGCAGCGGGGGACGGGGTGGCGGGGGTGGACGGAACGGAAGCCATGGCCCGCCTTAGCCAGTCGGACCGGCTCTGTCATGCCGCTACGTCAGCGAAGCGATCGGGGGCCGGTGTCGCATCTGTCCTATCCGAATCGGCGTGCGCGTCGTTATGAAGATGTCGCGACCCGAAGGGCTCCCCTTACAGGGAGTTCCTGACCTCAAGGCCCGGCCGGACCCGTTCCGGCCGGGCCGCTTTTCTTCCGCTCAACTGCGGATTATCCTCAGGCGGGGAAAGAACGGGGGCTCGCAAATGGGGTCGATCGCGCTCGACTATGCCGCGCCGGATCCGGCGCTCGCCGAATATCTGTCGGTCTTCTATCACTTCCGGGCAGATGTGCCGCATTTTGCCGATGACGAGCGCGCCGACCTTGCCCAGTTCCGCTTCCTGCTGCGCGGGCGCGGCACCTACCGATTCGCCGACGGCCATGTTCAGCCCGGCCCCGCAATCCAGCTGGTCGGGCCGACGACCGCGCCCAGCCATGTCGAAATCGACGGCCCGGTCGAGGTGTTCGGCGTCGGCATCCTGCCCGCCGGCTGGGGCGCGATGATCGACGTGGATGCGTCCGCCATGGCCAACCGGGTGATCGACGCGACCGAGCTGTTCGGCCGCGAGCTGCACGACGCCGCCGCCGCCATCCGCGCGGCCCCCGATCTGGCGGCCAAGGTCGCCGCGGCGACGCCGATGTTCGCGCGGCTGATCGCGGACGGGCCGGACCGGTCGCGCGACTTCACCCGCGCGGTCGATGCCTGGCTGGCGGCCAGCCCCAGCCCCGACATCGCCGATCTGGTGGCCGCGACCGGCCTGTGCCGGCGACAGATCGAGCGGCTGTGCAAGCGGCTTTATGGCGCACCGCCCAAGCTGCTGGCGCGCAAATACCGGGCGCTGCGCGCGGCGGTAGTGCTCGCCCGGCATCAGGCCAGCCCGGCCGAGCTGCTCGACCACGGCTTTTACGACCAGTCGCACTGCATCCGCGAGATCAAGCATTTCACCGGCATCACGCCGACCCGGCTGACCGGCGACCTGCCCGAACTCACCCGGCTGACGCTGCGCCGCACCGCCTTTGCCGGCGAAGTCGCCCCGCTGGTCGCGGAGACCTGAGCGAGCGCGGTGTGTGGGTCTTTGATTTGGGTCGCGGGATTGGGAGTCTTTAGTTTGGTCGCGGCGCCGGCCCACACCCCCACCCGGCCTCCCAACGGCAGGATACGCTATGGGAGGCCGGGTGGGGGTGTGGGCCGGTGCCGCCCTTGCGGCGTGAGCCGCAACACAAACAACCCCATACCGCGACCCAAATCAAAGACTCGCACACCGACATTTCCGGCTTGACCGGGAGGCTTGCCGCGCCCACATGCAATCGGACAATAACAGTCTGATTGAACCCGAACGGCCCGCCCCAACCGATGCGCCTGTCCAACCTTGCCGATTATGCCGTGGTCATCATGGCCGCTGCCGCCCGTGCGGGCGATGGCGCGCGCCTGTCGGCCACCATCGTCGCCGATGAAACCGGCATCCCCCTGCCCACCACCCAGAAGCTGTTGCAGCGGCTGGGCCAGGCCGGGCTGTTCCGTTCGGCGCGCGGCGGCGGCGGCGGGTTCGTGCTCACCCGCGCCCCGGCCGATATCAGCCTTGCCGATATTGTCGAGGCGGTCGAAGGCCCGATCGCGATGACCGCCTGTGTCGAGGAAGGCCGGCACGACTGCGCGCTTGAAGGCGCGTGTCAGGTGCGCCCGCATTGGGGCGCGGTCAACGGCGCGATTCGCGCTTCCCTGTCGGGCGTCAGCCTGGCCACCCTAGCAGGAGCCGCCTGATGGCGACGCGCAACGAAGAAGCCCTGGCAGCCGCCGAGAAGCTGAGCAGCTATGAATGGGGCTTCACCAGCGAGATCGAACAGGAATTCGCCCCCAAGGGGCTGAACGAGGACATTGTCCGCTTCATTTCGGCCAAGAAGAACGAGCCGGAATGGATGCTCGACTGGCGGCTGAAGGCGTTCCGCCTGTGGCTGACGATGGACAGCCCCGACTGGGCGAAGCTGTCGATCCCGCCGATCGACTATCAGGACGCCTATTATTACGCGGCGCCCAAGCAGAAGCCGACGCTCAAGTCGCTCGACGAGCTCGATCCCGAAATCCGCCGCACCTATGAAAAGCTCGGCATCCCGATCGAGGAGCAGAAGGTGCTCGCCGGGGTCGAAGGCGCGCGCAAGGTGGCGGTAGATGCGGTGTTCGACTCCGTGTCGGTCGCGACCACGTTCCGCGAGGAGCTGAAAAAGGCCGGCGTCATCTTCCTGTCGATTTCGGAAGCGCTCCGCGAATATCCGGAGCTTGTCCGCAAGTGGCTCGGCAAGGTGGTGCCGATCCACGACAATTACTTCGCGACCTTGAACAGCGCGGTCTTCTCCGACGGCACCTTCGTCTACATCCCCGAAGGCGTGCGCTGCCCGATGGAGCTGTCGACCTATTTCCGCATCAACGCCGCCAATACCGGCCAGTTTGAACGCACGCTGATCGTCGCCGACAAGGGCAGCTATGTCAGCTATCTCGAAGGCTGCACCGCGCCGATGCGCGATGAAAACCAGCTGCACGCCGCGGTGGTCGAGCTGATCGCGCTCGACGATGCCGAGATCAAATATTCGACCGTGCAGAATTGGTATCCGGGCGATGCCGAGGGCAAGGGCGGCATCTACAACTTCGTCACCAAGCGCGCGCTGTGCCAGGGCAAGAACTCCAAGGTGTCGTGGACGCAGGTTGAGACCGGCTCGGCGGTGACCTGGAAATATCCGAGCTGCGTGCTCGCGGGCGAAAACTCGGTCGGCGAATTCTATTCGGTCGCCGTCACCAACAACCGCCAGCAGGCCGATACCGGCACCAAGATGATCCATCTCGGCAAGGGCAGCCGCTCGACCATCGTGTCGAAGGGGATCAGCGCCGGTCGGTCGGACAACACCTATCGCGGCCTTGTCCGCGTCGGGCCGACGGCGGAGAATGTCCGCAACTTCACCCAGTGCGACTCGCTGCTGCTGGGCGACCAGTGCGGCGCGCACACCGTGCCCTATATCGAGGTCAAAAACCCCTCCGCCCAGATCGAGCACGAAGCGACGACCAGCAAGATTTCGGACGACCAGCTGTTCTACGCGATGAGCCGCGGGCTGGGCCAGGAAGATGCGGTGGCGCTGATCGTCAACGGCTTTGCCAAGGAAGTGCTCCAGCAGCTGCCGATGGAGTTCGCGGTCGAGGCGCAGAAGCTGCTCGGGATCAGCCTTGAAGGCTCGGTCGGATAATCACGAAAGTCGCACAGACCCATGCTTGAAATCACCAATCTCCACGCCACCGTCGCCGACAAGCCGATCCTGAAGGGCCTGACCCTGTCGATCGGCGCGGGCGAGGTGCATGCGATCATGGGCCCGAACGGGGCCGGGAAATCGACGCTGTCCTATGTGCTGGGCGGGCGGCCCGGTTATGAAGTCACCGCGGGTTCGGTGACGTTCGATGGCCAGGATCTGCTCGCCATGGAGCCGCATGAGCGCGCCGCCGCCGGGCTGTTCCTCGGCTTTCAGTATCCGGTCGAGATTCCGGGCGTGTCGAACGTCCAGTTCCTGCGCACCGCCCTGAACGCGCAGCGCCGCGCGCGCGGGGAGGACGAGCTGTCGGCCGGCGATTTCCTGCGCCTCGCCCGCGCCCAGGCGGATGCGCTCGGCCTTGATATGGAGATGCTCAAGCGGCCGGTGAATGTCGGTTTTTCGGGCGGCGAGAAGAAGCGCAACGAGATGGTGCAGATGGGCATTATCGACCCGAAGCTCGCCATCCTCGACGAGACCGATTCGGGCCTCGACATCGACGCGCTGAAGGCGGTCGGCGAAGGCATCAACCGCATCATGCGCACCCCCGCCAAGGCGGTGCTGCTGATCACCCATTATCAGCGGCTGCTCGATTATGTGCGGCCCGATTTCGTCCATGTGCTGGCCGCCGGGCGCATCGTCCGGTCGGGCGGGCCGGAACTGGCGCTTGAGCTGGAGCGCGACGGCTATGGAGCGCTTGCCGCGTGAGCCTCGCCCTCCCCTCTTCCCGTGACGAGGCCTGGCGCTGGGCCGATCTGGCGGCGCTGCCGGCGCTTGCCGCGGCCAGCCCGGCGGCGGAGCGCCCGGCGCTGCCGCCATTCATCATCGGTGACAGCGCGCGGCTGGTGTTCGTCAATGGCCGGATCGATGCGGCGCTGAGCGCGCCGGGCCCGGTCGGGCTGGGCCAGGTCGATCCGGCGACCGACCATCCGCTCGGGCGGCTGGCGACCGGCCCGGGCTGGCACCTCGATCTGCCGGCCGGCGGCGAGAGCGCGACGGTCGAAATCGTCCATGTGTCGACTGGCGGGGCCAATCATCTGCCCGGCCGGGTCATGCTCGGCGAGGCCGCGCAGGCGGTGATCGTCGAGACGTTCATCGGCGATGGCTGGGCGAACCGGCTGACCGCGATCACGCTCGCGCCCGGCGCGCGGCTGACCCGGGTGGTGCGGCTGGCACAGGATAGCGGTTTCCAGTCGCTACGCGACGAGGCCGAGATCGGTGCCGATGCCCGGCTGACGACCACGGTGCTGGCGCTGGGCGGCGCGGGCAGCCGCAGCGATGCCCGGCTGGTGACGACCGGCGAAGGCGCGGCGGCGGAAATGGGCGGGGCGCTGCTCGCGCGCGACGGCCAGCGCCATGAAGCCGCGGTCGTCGTCCGCCACGCCGCACCCGGCGGCACGAGCAACCAGCTGTGGCGCGCGGTGGCCGACGATCAGGCGACGGCAAGCCTGGCGGCGCGGGTCGAGGTCGCGCGCCATGCCCAGAAGACCGATGGCGAGCAGTCGCTGCGCGGGCTGTTGCTGCGCCGCACCGCGACCATCAATCTGAAGCCTGAGCTGGAAATCTTTGCCGACGACGTCAAATGCGCGCACGGCGCGACCGTGGGCGAGCTGGACCGGCAGGCGCTGTTCTATCTGGCGAGCCGGGGGCTGCCGCCCGCCGAGGCGCGGGCGATCCTGACCCGCGCCTTTGTCGCCGACGCGCTGGAGCCGGTGGCCGACGACGCGGTGCGCGCTGCGCTGCTCGCCGATGCCGCGCTGTGGCTGGGCGCGCGGGCATGAGCGCGGTGCTCCACGCCGCCGCCGATCCGGTGATCGCCGGGCATCGTGCCGATTTCCCGGCGCTGCCTGAAGGCTGGTCCTATCTCGACACGGCGGCGACGGCGCAGAAGCCGCAGGCGGTGATCGACGCGGTCAACGCTTGCTATGCGCGCGATTATGCGACCGTGCATCGCGGCGTCTATCGCCGCTCGGCCGACATGACGCTGGCGTTCGAGGCGGCGCGCGCCGCCGTCGCCCGCTTCATCGGGGCCGGGGCGGACGAGATCGTGTTCACCCGCGGCGCGACCGAGGGGATTAATCTGGTCGCGCAGAGCTGGGGCCGCGCCAATCTGAAGCCCGGCGACCGCATCCTGCTGTCGGCGCTCGAGCATCATTCGAACATCGTGCCCTGGCAGCTGATCCAGCAGGACACCGGCATCGGCATTGATGTCTGCCCGCTGACCGCCGATGGCCGGATCGACCTTGATGCCGCCGAGGCGATGCTGACCGAACGGCACCGGCTGATCGCCTTTGCGCATGTGTCGAACGTGCTTGGCAGCGTGCTCGATGTCGGCCGCGCCGCCGCGCTTGCCCGCCGCGTCGGCGCGAAGCTGCTGCTCGACGGCTGTCAGGCCGCACCGCGCCTCGCGCTCGACATGGCGGCGCTCGACTGCGATTTCTATGTGCTGTCGGGGCACAAGCTTTATGGCCCGACCGGCATCGGCGTGCTGTGGGCGCGTGACGAGATTCTGGCGGCGATGCCCCCCTGGCAGGGCGGCGGCGCGATGATCGACCGGGTGAGCTTTGCCGGCACGAGCTTCGCCCCCGCCCCGGCGCGGTTCGAGGCCGGCACCCCGCATATCGAAGGCGTGATCGCGCTCGCCGCCGCCATCGCCTATGTCGAGGGGATCGGGATCGCGCGCATCCACGCCCATGAAGCCGCGCTGGTCGCGCTGGCGCGGGCGGGCATGGCCGAGATTCCGGGCCTGACGCTGTTCGGGCCGGACGATGCCGCGGGGATCGTCAGCTTCACCATGGCCGGCGCGCATCCGCACGACATCGGCACCATCCTTGATGAAAGCGGGGTGGCGATCCGGGCCGGGCATCATTGCGCGCAGCCGCTGATGGACGTGCTGGGCGTGCCCGCAACCGCGCGGGCCAGTTTCGGCATCTATAACGAACCGGCCGATGTCGAGGCGCTGCTGGCCGGGCTGAGGCGGGTGACGAGGATTTTCGGATGAACGAACAGAGCCGCATTGCCGTCGAACATGTCGATTCGGTGCCGCCGCCGCCGCGCGCGCGGGTGGAGGATGCGCCGGTGACGGCCGGGGCCGAGCCCGGCACCGCCGAACCGCGCCGGCGCGATTATCTGGACGGGTTTCTGGCCGAAAAGCCCGCTGCCCTGCCCGCGGGCGCGCCGGGCAGCGAAATCTATGACGCGGTGATCGCCGCGCTCAAGGAGATTTACGACCCCGAAATCCCGGTCAACATCTATGATCTCGGGCTGATCTACGGCGTCGAGGTGAGCGATGGCGGCCATACTGTCGTCACCATGACGCTGACGACGCCGCACTGCCCGGTTGCCGAAACCATGCCCGGCGAGGTCGAGCTGCGCGTCGGCGCGGTGCCGGGGGTCGGCGATGTCGAGGTCAATCTGGTCTGGGATCCGCCCTGGAACCCGGCGCAGATGTCGGACGAAGCCAAGCTTGAACTGGGGATGCTGTGATGGCGACCACCACCCGCGCCCGCCCCGCCGCGCTGATCCTGACGCCGTCCGCCGAACAGCGGATCGCCGATCTGATGGCGCGCGCGCCTGAAGGGACGATCGGCGTCAAGCTGTCGACGCCGCGGCGCGGCTGTTCGGGCCTTGCCTATTCGGTCGATTATGTCGCCGAGGCCAAGCCGTTCGACGAGCGCATCGACACGCCCGGCGGGACATTGTTCGTCGATGGCGGCTCAATCCTCTATCTGATCGGATCGACGATGGACTGGCGCGAGGATGATTTCACCGCCGGCTTCGTGTTCGCCAACCCCAATGCCAAGGGCAGCTGCGGCTGCGGCGAGAGCTTTACGGTTTAAGGGTTCGCGGGGTTCAGGGCGCGGCACCGGCCCGCACCCCCATCCGCTCAGAACCCGGTCTGCCAGCGCATCACCAGACCCATGTCATCGCCCAGCGCGGCGAAATGGCCGGGATCGCGGCGCCAGAACAGATTGGCCCCGAACGACCCGCCCAGCGCCCGCCCGGCATAGCCGGCCTCGACCGCGATCTCGCGCCCGTCGGGGGTCAGGTTCAGCCGCCGCCAGTCGAACCGGGTGCTGCCATCGGCATAGTCATAGCCGGTCGGCAGCCGCACCGCGATCCCGCCCGCGCCGGCCAGCCCGACGCGCAGCGGCTGCGCGACCCTGAGCGCCAGCCGGTCTCCGGCCGCAAACAGCCCGGTGCGGGCAAGATCGAGCGCGAATGCGGTGCTGCCGAACGCCGCCCCCTCGGCCACCAGCCCGCCGCCGTCCATCCGCGTCCAGCCAAGCCGCGCCGCCGCGCCCAGCGACCAGCCCGGCCCCGGGCGCCAGCGCGCGCCGACATCGCCAAACACGGTACGCGCGCCGCCGCCGCCAAAGGCCGCGCCGAACCGGCCGCCAAGCACGCTGCCGGCCTCGCGCATCACGCTCAGCCGCGCATCGAAGGCGACCGGACCCAGCGCCCGCGCGGCCCCCAGCCCGACCAGCGCATAGCCGGCCCGGTCGAGCGGGCGGCGCGGATCGCCGGGCAGCGCGCGCAACGCATCGCCCTGTTCGGCGACCAGGCTGAGGCCAAGGCCCGCCAGCCTGTGACTCACCCCCAGCGCGCTCGCGATCCGCCGGTCGAACCCCAGCGCGTCGCCCGGCGCGCGTGCCATCAGCAGGCCTTGTTCTGCGTGCCCGTCGAGCCGCGCCGCCAGCGCCGCGCCGCTCTGTCCAAAGCCGGCGGCAAGCGCCGTCCGGCGGCTGATCCGCCCGGCGACGAAGCCGGCAAGCGGCCGGGCAAAGCCCGCATCGGGGCGCACCCCCGGATAGGCGGCCGGATCGGCATCGCCCGGCCCGGCGCGGCCGGCGGCAAGCGACAGGCCGAACGCCGCATCGCCCTGCGCCAGCCCGGCACCGCGCACCGGCTGGTTGAGGATCGGGCCGAGCATCGCGCTGGGCGCGGTGACGCCGATGCCGCTGCCAAGATCGATGCCATAGGCCCGGCCGAACCCGTCGAGCATCACCGCGCTCAGGCCGCGCTGCACGGCATCGCCCATCGCCGGCGACAGCGTGGCGAGCGCGGCACCACCGGTCAGGCTGAACGCGGTGCCGGCCAGCGCCGCACCGCCGCGCGGGGCAAAGGCGCGGCCGATATTGAGCCCGCCCCGGCCATAAATGGCATCGGTGCCGGCGGCCCCCAGATCATCGGCGCTGTCGAACAGGATCTGCGCGATCTGCGCCCCGGTCAGGTTCGGAAACGCCTGAGCGAGCAGCGCCGCCGCCCCGGCGATATGCGGCGCGGAAAAGGATGTGCCGGAATAAAGAAAGCTGGTCCCGGTTTCGTCGATGGCGCGCACCCGGCTGCCCAGTGCGGTCAAATAAAAGCCAGAGGCCGCGCCCGCGCGGTTGCTGAACTCGGCGATCACGCGCCCGGCATCATAGGCCCCGGCGATGATGATCTGGTTGCGCGCGATGACGCTGTCGGTCGCCACCGCCGCGAACGGATCGGGCTGGGCCGCGCCGTCATTGCCGGCGGAGATGACAAGCACCATCCCCGCCGCCGTCGCACGCTGCATGGCGATGAGCAGCGCGGTGTTGGGCGCGTCCCCGCCCAGCGACAGGTTGGCGACGCGCGCGCCCTGCTGCACGGCAATGTCGAGCGCGCGGGCAATGGCATTGTCGCTGTGCGAACATTCGCCCTGCGCGCCGGTGCAGCTGCCGATGCTGTCGGTGCGCAGCGCGAGCAAGGTCGCGCCAAAGGCGACGCCATGGGTGCCGACATCGTTGCGCGCGCCGAGCAGCACGCTCGACACCGCCGTGCCATGACCGCTTTCATCGCCGACGCCGCGCGTGCCGACGACATCGGTGGAGGCGGGCGACAGCCGCCCGGCAAACTCGGCATTGGCGGCGGCAACACCGCTGTCGATCACCGCCACCGTCACCCCGGCACCGCTGCCCCCGGCCTGATAGGCGGGCAGCGCATTGGCGAGCGCAAGGCCGGTCGAGCGCTGATATTCGGCGGTGTCGAAAGCAGGCGGCGGCGGCGTGGGCGATGGCGTGGCCACGGGGGGCGGCAGGGCCGGCGCGGGCGTCGACTGCACGCCGCCGCCGCCACCCCCGCCGCCACAGGCCGACAGCGCCAGCGCACATGCGCCGGCCATCAATCCGCGTGCCGATCCATATCCTGCCATGCTGCCCTCGCCCGGTCGCATGCCGGCATAGGCGACAGCCATTGCCGTTCGTTTAATGCCGCGCCCTGGCAGCCGACCGGCCACGGCGCGCGGCGATTGCCGCCCGGGCCGGGCGCGGCTAAGGCGAGGCCCGCCATGATCGCCCGCCTCTCCCATGTCCGCAACTGGATCTTCGATCTCGACAACACGCTCTATCCGGCGTCGATCGACCTGTTCGGGCTGATCGATGCCAAGATGACGCGCTTCATCCAGGATCTGCTGGGGCTGGACCGGGAGGCGGCGCTGCGGCTGCAAAAGGATTATTTCCACGATCACGGCACCACCCTGTCGGGGCTGATGGCCGAACATGGCGTCGATCCGCACCATTTCCTCGATTATGTGCATGATATCGAGATGGATGTGCTGGCCGAGGACCGCCGGCTGGTCGATGCGGTGGCGCGGCTGCCGGGGCGCAAGCTGATCTTCACCAATGGCGATGCGCCCTATGCGCGGCGCGTGCTCGCCCGGCTGGGGCTGACCGATGCGTTCGAGGCGATCCACGACATCCATGCCTGCGCCTATGAGCCCAAGCCCAAGCCCGCCGCCTATCAGAGCATGTGCGCGGCGTTCGGCATCGATCCCAGCGAAAGCCTGTTCGTCGAGGACATGGCCCGCAATCTCAGGCCCGCCAAGGCGATCGGCATGACGACCGTGTGGGTCAATAACGGGTCCGAACAGGGGCGCGAGGCCGATGACAAGGCCTATGTCGATTTCGAAATCGCCGATCTGGGCGAATGGCTTCACGAGATTTTGGGGGACAGGACATGACCGATCCGATGCAGATCATCGACGCCGCCTGGGAGGCGCGCGACACGATCTCGGCCGCAACCGGCGGTGAGGTGCGCGACGCGGTCGATGCCGCGCTGGCGGCGCTCGATGCCGGCACGGCGCGCGTCGCCGAACCCGACGGCGAGGGCGGCTGGCGCGTCAACCAGTGGCTGAAGAAAGCGGTGCTGCTGTCGTTCCGCCTCAATGACATGGCCGCCATCGCCGGCGGCCCCGGCGGCGCCAACTGGTGGGACAAGGTGCCGTCCAAATTCGCCGGCTGGGACGAGGCGGCGTTCCGCGCCGCCGGCTTCCGCGCGGTGCCGGGCAGCATCGTCCGCCGGGGGGCGTTCATCGGCAAGGGCGCGGTGCTGATGCCCAGCTTCGTCAATATCGGTGCCCATGTCGGCGAAGGCACGATGGTCGACACCTGGGCGACCGTCGGGTCGTGCGCGCAGATCGGCCGCAACGTCCATCTGTCGGGCGGCGCGGGCATTGGCGGCGTGCTCGAACCGCTTCAGGCCGGGCCGGTGATCATCGAGGACGGCGCGTTCATCGGCGCGCGCGCCGAAGTGGCCGAAGGCGTGATCGTCGGCGAGGGCGCGGTGCTGTCGATGGGCGTCTATCTGGGCGCATCGACCAAGATCGTCGACCGCGCGACCGGCGAAGTGTTCATCGGCCGGGTGCCGCCCTATGCGGTCGTCGTGCCCGGCACCCTGCCCGGCCGCCCGCTGCCCGACGGCACGCCCGGCCCCAACCTGTATTGCGCGGTGATCGTGAAGCGCGTCGACGCCCAGACCCGCGCCAAGACCGGCATCAACGAGCTGCTGCGGGACTAAGACGGGCGCGGGGGCGGGAGTTGTTTGCTGTGCGGCTTACGCCGCACGGGCGGCACCGGCCCGCACCCCCACCCGGCCTCCCAACGGCAGGATACACTGTGGGAGGCCGGGTGGGGGTGCGGGCCGGTGCCGTTCTTCCCGATCAAAAACACCCGGTGCCGTTCTTCCTGAACAACAGCCCCGCGCGCCTCAGCCCAGATATTCGGCGAGCAGCGTGTTCGCGCGCGGGCCGTTCCAGTCCATGCCGCCGGTGACGCGCCACACTTCCTTGCCGTCGGCATCGTAAAGCACCGTCGTCGGCAGCATGCCGCTGCCGATCGCGAAGCCCAGTTCCTGCTGCGTGTCGCGATAGGGCTGGAGCCGGGTGAAGCCGCCCTTGGCAAAGGTCGGGGCGATGTCGATCCCGTCCCGGTCCTGGCTGACGGTCAGCACCTTCAGCCGGTCGCCGGTGCGCGCGGCGAGCGCTTCGAGCGTCGGCATTTCCTTGACGCACGGGCCGCACCATGTCGCCCACAGATTGACGAGCACCGGCGTGCCGCGAAACGCCGCCAGCGTCACCGGCCGCCCGGCGGGATCGGTGAACCCCTTGTCGGGCGCGGCCTGACCGCGCCGTGAGATATCGAGCGTTCCCGCCGGCTCCTCGCCCCCGGCGGCTGCGGGCTGGGTGGCGGCAGGTGCGGCGCTGTTCGCCGTCGCTTGCGGCGCGGGGTCGCTTTGCCTATCGCAGCCGCCGAGGAGCGCGAGGCTGGCCAGCATCAGCGCAGGCAGGCGCGCGGCAGGCGGGACGAGTGGGAGAAAAGGCGTAATGAACGGCCGCACGGGAAGCTCCAACAGCATGTGGGGCGGGCGCTTCGCCGAAGGGCCCGCGGCAGTGATGCGCGAGATAAATGCCTCGATCGGCTTCGACAAGCGAATGTGGCGGCAGGACATTGCCGGCAGCCGCGCCCATGTCGCGATGCTCGGCCGTCAGGGCATTGTCGATCCCGCCGATGTCGCCGCCATCGAAGCCGGGCTGGACCGGATCGAGGCCGAATATGCCGCCGGCGGCGTGCCCGAGGACCCGGCGCTTGAAGACATTCACATGCATGTCGAGGCGCGGCTGGCCGAACTGATCGGCCCGGCGGCGGGGCGGCTGCACACCGCGCGGTCGCGCAACGATCAGGTCGCGACCGATTTTCGCCTGTGGGTGCGCGATGCGATCGACGAGGCCGATGCGGCGCTGGCCGGATTGCAGCAGGCGCTCGTCCGCCGTGCCGAGGAACATGCCGATGCGGTGATGCCGGGCTTCACCCATCTCCAGTCCGCTCAGCCGGTGACGCTTGGCCATCATCTGATGGCCTATTTCGAGATGATCCACCGCGATCGCGGCCGGCTGGAGGATGCGCGCGCGCGGCTGAACGAATGCCCGCTGGGTTCGGCCGCGCTCGCCGGCACCGGCTTTCCGATCGACCGGCACGGCGTTGCCGAGGAACTGGGGTTCGACCGGCCGACCGACAACAGCCTCGATTCGGTGTCGGACCGCGATTTCGCGCTGGAATATCTGTTCGCCGCCACCGCCTGTTCGCTGCACCTGTCGCGGCTGGCCGAAGAGGTGATCCTGTGGGCGAGCCAGCCCTTCGGCTTTGTCCAGCTGGCCGATGCCTGGTCGACCGGATCGTCGATCATGCCGCAGAAACGCAATCCCGACGCCGCCGAGCTGGTGCGCGGCCATGCCGGGCGGATCATGGGCTGCATGACCGCGCTGATGGTGACGATGAAGGGCCTGCCGCTCGCCTATTCAAAGGACATGCAAGACGACAAGCCGCCGGTGTTCGAGGCGCATGAGCTGCTGACCCTGTCGATCGCGGCGATGACCGGCATGATCGACAGCCTCGCCTTCCGCACCGACCGGATGCGCGCGCTGGCCGAAAGCGGCTTTGCGACCGCGACCGATCTGGCCGACTGGCTGGTGCGCGAGGCCGGGGTGCCGTTCCGCGAAGCGCATCACATCACCGGCCAGGCGGTCAGGCTGGCCGAGGCGTCGGGCCGGCCGCTCGCCGCGCTCAGCCTTGATGAACTGCGCGGCATCGATGCGCGGATCGATGCCCGCGTCTATGATGTGCTGAGTGTCGATGCCTCGGTCGCGTCGCGCACCAGCCATGGCGGCACCGCCCCGGCGCAGGTGCGCGCGCGCATCGCCGAGGCGCGGACGCTGATCGGCATGGACGAGAACGGGCTGCCGGGCGCAGCGGAGACAGAGGCATGATCAGACGAGGAAGCGGCATCGCCGCGCTGCTGCTGCTCGCGGCATGCGGCGGCAAGAGCGAGCTGCAACCGCCGCCGGGGCAGAGCCTGCCCGCGCCCGCGCCGGGCGAGGCCCGCCAGCCGACCCCGACCGAGTTGATGACCCCCGGTCCGCAGGCTCGGCCGCAGCGCAGCGACGAACTGCTGCGCAGCTCCGAGGACCGCCGCGACGACCGCTTTGACCTGCCGCCGAACTGATGGACCATTTTCAGCTGAGAAACGGCGAACTCTACGCCGAAGACGTGCCCCTGTCGCGGATCGCGGCCGAGGTCGGCACCCCCGTCTATGTCTATTCGCGCGCCACGTTCGAGCGCCATGCCCGCGCGTTCCGCGCCGGCATGGAGCGCGCCGGGCGCGTGCATCTGGCCTATGCGATCAAGGCCAATCCCAACCTTGCCGTGCTGCGCGTGATGGCCAATGAAGGCTATGGCGCGGACGTGGTGTCGGGCGGGGAAATGGCTCGTGCGCTTGCCGCCGGCATGCCCGCATCGGGCATCGTGTTTTCCGGCGTCGGCAAGACCCCGGCGGAACTGACCAAGGGGCTGGAAGCCGGGATCGGCCAGTTCAACATCGAGCTGGAAGAGGAAGGCGAAGTGCTCGCCGCGCTCGCCGCCGCGCGCGGGCTGACCGCATCGGCGGTGCTGCGCGTCAACCCCGATGTCGATGCCGGCACCCACGCCAAGATCTCGACCGGGCGCAAGGAAAACAAATTCGGCGTTCCCGTCGATCAGGCGGCGGCGATCTTCGCCCGGCTGGCGGGGCGGCCGGGGCTGAGGCTGCGCGGCGTCGCCATCCATATCGGCAGCCAGTTGCAGAGCCTGGAGCCGCTGGAGGCCGCCTATCGCCGGATCGGCGCGCTGGTCGCAGAGCTGCGCGCGGCGGGCCACAGCATCGACCGGATCGATCTGGGCGGCGGGCTGGGCGTGCCCTATCAGCCTGGGGCCGTCTATCCGACGCCCGATGCGCTGGGCGAGATGACGGCCCGGGTGACGGCGGGCTGGGATGTCGAGCTGATGTTCGAGCCGGGCCGGGTGATCGCCGGCAATGCCGGCATCCTGCTGACCCGGGTGATCTGGGTGAAGCCGGGGGTCGTCCACCCCTATGTCATCGTCGATGCGGCGATGAACGACCTGGCCCGCCCGGCGCTTTACGACGCCTATCACCATTTCGAGGCGGTGCGCCCGGCGGGCGACACGATGGTCGCCAACATTGCCGGGCCGGTGTGCGAAAGCGGCGACACCTTTGCGATGGCGCGCGAGATCGACCGGGTGGTGTCGGGCGATCTCGCGATCTTCCGCACGGCGGGCGCTTATGGCGCGACCATGGCCTCGACCTATAACAGCCGGCCGCTGGTGCCCGAGGTGATGGTCGATGGCGACCGTTATGCGGTGGTTGCCGACCGCATCGCGGCGGAGACGATCATGCACGCAGAACGCGTGCCGGACTGGCTGGACCGGCGCTGATGCACAGCCTGCCGGTCCTGATGCGGCTGACGGACCGGCCAGTGGTGCTTGTCGGCGATGACGAGATGGCGGCGGCCAAGCGCCGGCTGCTCGAACGCGCCGGGGCGCTGGTGGTGGCGGAAGCCGATCCGCGCGCGGCACAGGCCCGGCTGGCCATCGTCGCGCTGGCCGATGACGGTGCCGCCGAAGCGGCGGTCGCGCGGCTGAAGGCGCGCGGCATGATCGTCAACGCGGTCGACCGGCTGCCGCTGTGCGATTTCACCCTGCCCGCCATCGTCGACCGCGATCCGGTGCTGATCGCCATCGGCACCGGCGGCGCATCGGCCGGGCTGGCCAAAGCGCTGCGCCAGCGGCTGGAAGCGCTGCTGCCCGCACGGCTGGGCGCGCTGGCAACGGCGCTGGGCGCGGCGCGGGCG
>NZ_JAPFGX010000045.1:0-21236 GCF_059803575.1 Sphingomonas sp. URJC2 | reverse complement strand
AGGCGGGGCTGCGCATCACCCGGCCGCTGCTGCCGGGCGTCGCCCTCGCCGCGCGCCTGTCGCGCCCGCTCGGCCAGCCGGGGGCGGAGGGCGCACTTGGCCTTGATGTTCGGCTGCCGCGCCTGCCCGGCGCGCTCACGCTTGCGGTCGAGCGGCGGGTGGCGATCGAGCGCGGCGGGCGCAACGCCGTCGCCCTCACGCTGTTCGGCGGGGTCGATGACGTCATGCTGCCACAGGGGCTGCGCCTGTCGGGCTATGGCCAGGCCGGATTGGTCGGGCTGAGGCGGCGCGATCCGTTTGTCGACGCGCTCGTCCGCGTCGAGCGGCCGATCGGGGGCAGGCTGAGGCTGGGCGCGGCGCTATGGGGCGGGGCGCAGCCGGGGGCGGCGCGGCTCGATGCCGGGCCGCAGGCGGCACTGCGCGTCGGCCGGATGCGGGTGGCGGCCGAATGGCGCCAGCGGATCGCCGGCCGCGCCAGCCCGGGATCGGGGCCGGCACTCAGTCTCGGGGCCGATTTCTGAGCTTGCCCCCGCGCCGCCCCCGCCGATAGGGGTGGAACAGGACACGGGGAGCCAGCGTGGACCTTTACCTGCCCATCGCCAATCTGTCGGTCAACGCGCTCGTCATCACCGCGCTCGGGCTGGGCGTGGGCGTGCTGTCGGGCATGTTCGGCGTCGGCGGCGGCTTTCTCGTCACCCCGTTCCTGATCTTCTACGGCATCCCGCCGACCGTCGCCGCCGCCTCGGCCGCGAGCCAGGTGACCGGATCGAGCGTGTCGGGCGTGTTCGCGCATTTCCGGCGCGGCGGCGTCGATGTGCATATGGGGCTGGTGATGGTCGCCGGCGGCATATTGGGGGCACTGATCGGGGCCTGGCTGTTCCGCCTGCTCCAGGGGCTGGGCCAGATCGATACCGCGATCAGCATCCTTTATCTGCTTCTGCTGGGCAGCATCGGCAGCCTGATGATGCGCGATGCGCTGCGCGCGCTCAGCGCAGCCCGGCGCGGCGTGGTGCCGCCCGCGCGCACGCGGCGGCACCATCCGCTGGTCGCCGCCCTGCCGCTGCGCTGGCGCTTCTACGCCTCGGGCCTCTACATCTCGCCGCTCGCGCCCTTCCTGCTCGGCATGACGACGGGCATATTGACGATGATCCTCGGCGTCGGCGGCGGCTTCATCATGGTGCCGGCGATGATCTATCTGCTCGGCATGAGCACGCGGGTGGTGGTCGGCACCTCGCTGTTCCAGATCCTGTTCGTGACCGCGGCGACCACGCTGATCCACGCCACCACCACCCGCGCGGTAGATATCGTGCTGGCGGCGCTGCTGCTGATCGGCGGGGTCGTGGGCGCGCAGCTTGGCGCGCGGCTGGCGCAGCGCATCCGCCCCGACATCCTGCGGCTGGCGCTTGCCATATTGGTGCTCACCGTGGCGATGCGGATGGCGCTCGGCCTTGGCTGGCGGCCCGATGAAATCTATTCGATCGAGCTGGCATGAGGGGGCTGCGCATCCTTGCCGCGCTCGCCGCGCTGCCGCTGCTGGTCGGCGCGACCAAGCCGGTGCTGGTCCCCGATGTGTCGCAGCGCCGGATCGAGATCATCTACAGCTTCACCGGGGCCGAGCTGCTGCTGTTCGGCGCGATCCTCTATCCCGGCGGGCGGGTGCCGCGCCGGCCGGCGGACATTGCGGTGGTGGTGAAAGGCCCGTCCGAATCGATTCTGGTGCGTGAAAAGCGCAAGGTCGCGGGCATCTGGCTCAATGCCGAGAGCAGCCGGTTCCGCTCCGCCCCGGCCTTTTATGCGGTGGCGACATCGCGCCCGATCGGCGAGCTGGTCGATGAGCGCACCGCCGCAATCTATGAACTGGGCATCCAGAATCTCCAGCTGTCGCCCGCCGATGCCGGGTCGCCGGACAAGGCGCGCCGGTTCGAGCGCGGGCTGATCGACCTGCGCCAGCGCAGCGGGCTGTTCGTCGAACAGCCCGGCGCGGTCGAGATCACCGACGGCGTGCTTTACCGCGCGCGCATCCGCATCCCGGCGCGGGTGCCGGTCGGCGCCTACACCGCCGAAACCTTCCTGATCAGCGACGGCAAGGTGATCGCCGGGGCGGTGCGCGACATCGACATCGCGAAAAGCGGCTTTGAACGCTATGTGGCCGCCACCGCCGAAAGCCATGGCCTGGCATATGGCATCGTCGCGGTGCTGCTGTCGCTGGGGCTGGGCTGGGGCGCGGGCATGGCGTTCCGCCGCTTCTGACTTTCTTTACCCGGCCCCCTTATCACCCCTGCCCATCTGAGCTTTCCTGGGAGGGGACCATGGATCTCGCCAATCATGCCGGGGCGTTCCAGCCGGCCGACAACCAGGCCATGACCGGCCATGCCGCGCTGCCGCCGCTGGGCGCGGTGATCGAGATTGCGGGATCGAACTCGCAGCTGTGGCTCGAACGCGCGCAGATCGAGCTGATGGGCCGGGACGCCGATCCAAGCGTTGCCATGGCCGGCCAGGTCGGATCGCAGGTCAAGATCAAGGTCGGCAGTGTCTGGCTGGTCGCCAATGTCCGCTCGCTTTGCCTTGACAGCGACGGCACCGGGGTGCGCGCGCATATCGACTTTCTTGGCGAAGGCGATGAGGAACGGCTGACTGGGCGAATCTATAATTTTCGCCGCGGCGTCACCCGCTATCCGACGCCGGGCACGCCGGTGCATGCGGTGACCAGCGCCGACCTGAAGGAAATCTATGCCGCCGACGGCCGCCCCTCGATCGAGATCGGCACCGTCTATCCGACGCGCAACATCCGCGGCGCGCTGTTCATCGACGCACTGCTCGGCAAGCATTTCGCACTGCTCGGCTCGACCGGCACCGGCAAATCGACCTCGGCGGCGCTGATCCTCCACCGCATCTGCGACATGGCCCCCGAAGGCCATATCGTGATGATCGACCCGCACGGCGAATATGCCGCCGCGTTCAAGGGCAATGGCGCGATCTTCGACGTGTCGAACCTGGCGATGCCCTATTGGCTGATGAACTTCGAGGAACATTGCGAGGTGTTCCTGACCTCGACCGGGTCGAACCGGCAGATGGACGCCGACATTCTCGCCAAATGCCTGCTCGCCGCCAAGGCGAAGAACCGGCTGGCCGAAACCGTGTCCAAACTGACCGTGGATGCGCCCATTCCCTATCTGCTGTCCGATCTGACCAACCTGATCCAGCTGGAAATGGGCAAGCTGGACAAGGCGGGCGACAGCGCGCCCTATATGCGGCTCAAGACCAAGATCGACGAGATCAAGGCCGATCCGCGCTACAGCTTCATGTTTTCAGGGATGCTGGTCGCCGACACGATGAGCGACTTCATCGCCCGCGTGTTCCGCCTGCCGGGCGACGGCAAGCCGATTTCGATCATCGACGTGTCGGGCGTGCCGTCGGAAATCACCTCGGTCGTCGTCGCCGTGCTGTCGCGCATGGTGTTCGATTTCGCGATCTGGGCGCGCGGCGAGCGCCAGCGGCCGGTGCTGCTCGTCTGCGAAGAGGCGCACCGCTATGTGCCCAATGAACGCAATGCCGATGGCTCGTCGGTCGGCCGCATCCTCAGCCGCATCGCCAAGGAAGGGCGCAAATATGGCGTCTCGCTGGGCCTGATCACCCAGCGGCCCTCCGATCTGGCCGAAGGCGTGCTGTCGCAGTGCGGCACGATCATCTCGATGCGCCTCAACAACGAACGCGACCAGGCGTTCGTGAAGGCGGCGATGCCCGAGGGGTCGCGCGGGTTCCTCGATTCGGTGCCGGCGCTGCGCAACCGCGAGGCGATCATCTGCGGCGAGGGCGTGTCGATCCCGATCCGGGTGTCGCTCGACACGCTGGAAGAACATCGCCGCCCCGCCTCTGGCGATCCGCTGTTCTCCGAGCTGTGGAAACAGACCGGCGGCGAGGACGAGATGCTCGGCCGGGTGATCAAGCGCTGGCGCTCGCAGGGGCGCTGAGGGGTTGTCGTTGCGCGGCTGAGGGCGCACGGGCGGCGTTGTTTGGCGCGCGCCTCTCGGCAGGTTGTTTGTTGCGCGCCTCACGGCGCGGGTGCGGGCCGGTGCCGGTCTTCCCTAACAAACGCGCACGTCGAACAGCCGCCGCCCGTTGCCAGCCGCGCCGGTTTCGCCCTATCGGCCAGGGCCGAACACAGGGAGGAACCATGCCGACCGACGCCACCGCGCCTTATGACGACGGCAATGTGTTCGCGCGCATCCTGCGCGGCGAACTGCCATGCACGCGCGTGCATGAAGACGAATGGGCGCTCGCCTTTGCCGACATCAACCCGCAGGCGCCGCATCATGTGCTGGTGATCCCCAAGGGGGCCTATGTGTCGTGGGACGATTTCTCGGCCCGGGCCAGCGATGCGGAGATTGCGGGCTTTGTCCGCGCGGTCGGGCTGGTCGCGCGCGCGGCCGGGCTGGTCGAGCCGGGCTACCGGCTGCTCGCCAATATCGGCCATGACGCGCATCAGGAGGTGCCGCACCTCCACGTCCATATTCTGGCCGGGCGGCCGCTCGGACCGATGCTCGCCCGTCCGGCGGCCGGCTGAGGCCGGGCTGGGGACAGGCCGCAGCGGCACAACCGTGATAATAAAGTTGCACGGCCGCGATTAGCCTCTAGGGTTTGCGCCCCAGAGCGACGCGGCCGACCGCGCATGACAATCGGGGATCAGACAGGCATGTTTTTCGGGCGTAAAAAGCCTCTCGACGCCATTCTTGCCACGGCGGAGAAAAAATCGCTGCAACGCACGCTGGGCGCGTTCCAGCTGACGATGCTCGGCATCGGTGCGGTCATCGGCACCGGCATTTTCGTGCTGACGGCAGAGGCCGCGCAGAAGGCCGGGCCGGGCATGATGATTTCGTTCGTGATCGCCGGGCTGGTCTGTGCGGTGGCGGCGCTTTGCTATGCCGAAATGGCGGCGATGGTGCCGGTGTCGGGCTCGGCCTATACCTACAGCTATGCGGTGATGGGCGAACTGCTGGCCTGGATGGTCGGCTGGGCGCTGATCCTTGAATATGCGGTCGCCGCCGGGGCGGTGTCGGTCGGCTGGTCCGGCTATGTCGTCGGGCTGATCGAACATGCCTTTGCAATCGACATTCCCGACACCTTGGTGCTCGGGCCGTTCGATGGCGGGATGATCAACCTGCCGGCAATGGCGATTGCCGGGCTGGTGACCTGGCTGCTGGTGCTCGGCACCAAGGAAAGCGCCACCGTCAACGCCGTTCTGGTCGCGATCAAGGTCGCCGCGCTCTGCCTGTTCATCGTTCTCGCCGTGCCGGTGATGAACATGGAAAAATTCACCCCGTTCATGCCGCTCGGCTTTGAAGGCGTGTCGGCGGCGGCGGCGTCGATCTTCTTTGCCTATGTCGGCTTCGATGCCGTCTCGACGGCGGCGGAAGAGACCAAGAATCCGCAGCGCAACATGCCGATCGGCCTGATCGGATCGCTCGCCATCTGCACGATCTTCTACCTGCTGGTCGCAGCCGGGGTGATCGGCACCGTCGGCGGGCAGCCGGTGCTCGGCCCGGCTGGTGAGGCGCTGGAACCCGGCAGCCGCGAACTGGCCGCCCAGTGCGCGCTGATCAGCGACAATGCCGTCACCTGCTCCAAGGAAGCGCTGGCCTGGACGCTGCGCGAGATCGGCTGGCCGCAGATCGGCAACCTGATCGGGCTGGCAGCCGGCCTCGCACTGCCGTCGGTCATCCTGATGATGATGTTCGGCCAGACGCGCATCTTCTTCGTGATGAGCCGCGACGGGCTGCTGCCCCAGGCATTCTCGAAAATCCACCCGCGCTACAACACGCCGCACGTCATCACCGTGATCACCGGGGTGGCGGTGGCGCTGTTCGCGGCCTTCTTCCCGGTCGGTCAGCTGGCCAATATCTCGAACTCGGGCACGCTGTTCGCCTTTGCCGCGGTGTCGATCGCGGTGATGATCCTGCGCCAGACCGAGCCGACGCGGAAGCGGCCGTTCCGCACCCCGGCCCTGTATCTGACCGCGCCGATCGCGGTTGCCGGCTGCGCCTATCTGTTCTGGAGCCTGGATGAGAAGAGCAAGCTGCTGTTCTTCGTCTGGGCGGCGATCGGGCTGGTCGTCTATTTCCTCTACAGCCGCAGCCGCAGCCATGTCGGGCGCGGCATCGTCGATGTGCCGGAAACGGGTGGCGATGTGCCGCCGGGGCCGGTGCCGCCGCTGCCGACCGGGCTGTAATCCCGCGCTGCCGGGCTGACGCCTCAGCCCGGCCCCCGGAACCGGCCGGCCCGCCCTCTCTCAGGGGCAGGCCGGCCGGTTTCATGTTTAGCCGAGCCGGGCGGCGACCATCGCCTTGATATCGGCCTGCGGGCGCGGGCCGACATGGCTGATCACTTCGGCGGCGCAGACCGCCCCCATCACCAGACTGTCGGCAAGGCTGCGCCCTTGCGCCTGACCGGCAAGGAAGCCGGCGGCGAACAGATCGCCCGCCCCGGTGGTGTCGACCACCTGGGTCACCGGCTCGGCCGCCACGGTTGCGCGCGCGCCGTTCTGCACGGCGATCGCGCCCTGTTCGCTGCGGGTGACGACCAGCGTCGGCACGCGCGCCGCGACCGCCGCCAGCGCGGCGTCGAAATCATCGCTTTCCTCGAGCGACAGCAGCTCGTTTTCATTGGCGAACAGGATGTCGACCATCCCGTCGGCAAGCAGCTGGCGGAAGCTGTCGCGGTGGCGTTCGATGCAGAACACGTCCGACAGGGTGAAGGCGACGCGCCGGCCGGCGGCGCGGGCGACGGCGATGGCATCGCGCATCGCCGCGCGCGGCTCTTCGGGATCCCACAGATAGCCTTCGAGATAGAGGATCTCCGCCGCTGCGATCATCTCGCGGTCGAGCGCGGCCGCCGGCAGGAACTGCGACGCGCCGAGAAAGGTGTTCATCGTCCGCTGGCCATCGGGGGTGACAACAATCAGGCAGCGCGCGGTCGCCGGTTCGCCCGTGCGCGGCGCGGTGTCGAACCGCACGCCCTGCGCACGCATGTCATGCGCGAACACGCGGCCGAGCTGGTCGTCGGCGACCTGGCCGATAAAGCCGCAGCGCAGCCCGAGCGCCGCCAGCCCGGCCAGCGTGTTGGCCGCCGAACCGCCGCTGGTTTCCACGCCCGGCCCCATTTTGGCGTAAAGCGTCTCGGCTTCCTCGGTCGAGAACAGCAGCTGCATCGAGCCCTTGCGCAGGCCATTGTCGGTGATGAAGCCTTCGTCGGCGCGGGCGATCACGTCGACAATCGCATTGCCGATCGCGACGACATCGTAACGGGCATCGGACACATTTTTCTCCTTCAGGCAACCATGGCAGGAACCCATGGCAGGAAACCATCGCGAGGACGCGCGCGGCCCGCATGGCTGACCGCGCGGGCCATAGAGCGGATCGGAGCGCCGTCAACTCCGGCGGCACCGCTCCCGGCCGGGCGCGCGGGGGATGCCGGAGCGGCTCTGCCCGGCTCTGCCCGCAACCGGGCTGGCGCAGCCGGATGCGGACGCGGCTTGCCGGGCGGTGGCGGCCATGTTTGTCAGCGGCGATGATGGCGATTCCAAACCGAAACAGGCTCCGCAAACCGGTTTGGCCGGCGGCGATGATCGGGCTGGCGCTGCTCGGCGGCTGTGCGGCCCGGCCCGCGCCGCTGCCGCGCGCGCTGCCGGTGACGCCGCCGGTGCTCAGCGTATCGGGGCTGGAACGGGTGCTGGGCGCGACGGCGGCCGGGCTGGTCGCGCTGTTCGGCCCGCCCGAACTCGACATTCGCGAGGATCAGGCGGTGAAGCTGCAATTCGCCGGGCCGATCTGCGTGCTCGACGCCTATCTCTACCGCACCCGCGCGCGCGGCGAGCCGGTCGTCACCTATGTCGATGCGCGCCAGCCCGATGGCCGCGACATCGACCGGGCGAGCTGCGTCGCCGCGCTTGCCGCCCGGCACCGGGGGCCAACCCGCCCCTGATCTTCCGCCGCTGATCTTCCGCCGCCGATCTTCCGCTACCGGGGCGCGCGGCGTCAGTCGGTGCGGTGGCCGCGCAGCTCGTCGCCGGCGATGCGCGCGACATGGACGACATTGGTCGATCCCGGCGTGCCGAACGGCACCCCGGCCATGATGATCACCCGGTCGCCCGCCTTGGCCAGGCCATGGCGCAGCGCCATGCGCTTCGACTTGCCGATCATCTCCTCGAACGACGACACGTCGCGCGTGCGCACCGCATGCGCGCCCCAGAGCAGGCCGAGCCGGCGCGCGGTCTCCAGCCGGGGGGTGAGGACGAGCAGCGGCGCGGAGGGCCGCTCGCGCGCCACGCGCCGCGCGGTCGAGCCGGAGGTGGTGAAGCAGATGATCGCCGCCGCCCCGATCGTGCGGGCGATTTCGCCCGACGCCTCGGCCAGCGCATCCGCGGTCGTGGGATCGGGGCGCGTTTCGGTGAAATGGACACGCGCGGCATAGCCGGGATCGCGCTCCACCGCCTCGGCAATCGCGTTCATCATCGCCACCGATTCGACCGGCCAGTCGCCCGCCGCGCTTTCGGCCGACAGCATCACCGCATCGGCCCCGTCATAAATGGCGGTGGCGACGTCGGACACCTCCGCACGGGTCGGCGTTGGCGCCTTGATCATCGATTCGAGCATCTGGGTGGCAACGACCACCGGCCGGCCCATGCGCCGCGCGGCTTCCACGATCCGCTTCTGCATCGGCGGCACCGCCTGGGGCGGCAGCTCGACGCCGAGATCGCCGCGCGCGACCATCACCGCATCGGCCAGCTCGATGATCGCATCGAGCCGTTCGAGCGCGGCGGGCTTTTCGATCTTGGCGAGCAGCGCTGCGCGCCCGCCGATCATCCGCCGCGCCTCGGCGACATCCTCGGGCCGCTGAACAAAGCTGAGCGCGACCCAGTCCACCCCCTGATCGAGCGCGAACGCCAGGTCCGACCGGTCCTTTTCGGTCAGCGCGGCGAGCGGCACGACGACATCGGGGACATTCAGCCCCTTGTTGTTCGACAAGGCGCCGCCGACCTCGACCACCGTCTCGATCCGGTCATGGCTGTGATTGACGACGCGCAGCACCAGCTTGCCATCGTCGAGCAGCAGCCTTGCGCCCTCTTCCAGCGCGACGAACAGCTCGCGGTGCGGCAGGCACACGCGGGTCTGGTCACCGGGCGTCGTGTCGCGATCGAGCACGAAGGTCTGGCCGGTCTTCAACAGCACCATGCCCTCGGCAAAGCTGCCGACGCGCAGCTTGGGCCCTTGCAGGTCGACAAGGATGGTGGTCGGCCGGCCAAGCTGCTTTTCGAGCGCCCGGATATGGGCGATGGTCTGCGCATGATCGGACTGGGCACCATGGCTCATGTTGACGCGGAATGCGTCCGCCCCGGCCCGGAACAGTTTCTCGATCATTTCGGGGCTGCGGCTGGCCGGCCCCAGGGTCGCCAGCACCCGCACCCGGCGCGACCGCGCCTCAACGCTATTCGCCATCATTCTCGCCATTGCCGTTGGATTTGATGGGTCTAGCGTCTAATCGAGGGCGATCAACCCGGGGGAAGGGCGCATGATACAATATTCCGACGCGGCCGCCGCCGCCGCATTCCGCCGCCTCGTCGCCCATTTGCAGCACCGCACCGATGCGCAGAATGTCGACCTGATGGGGCTGGCCGGATTTTGCCGCAATTGTCTGGGCGACTGGCTGGCCGAAGCCAGCGGCGGCGCGCTCGACCGCGATCAGGGGCGCGAGGCGGTTTACGGCATGCCCTATCCGCAATGGAAAGCGATGCACCAGCAGCCCGCGACCGCCGAACAGCTGGCGCGGATGGAACAGAGCATCGCCCGCAATCAGACGCAGGGAGAAGAGCGATGAGGATTGGCAAAAGCGCGCTCGGCGCATGGCTGCTGGCCGGGGTGGCATTGGCCCAGCCGGCATTGGTTCAGCCGGCAGCAGCACAGACGAATGGCGGACAGGCGGCGGCGGGTCAGGCAGCGGCGGCCCCGGTGCGCTACATTCAGGCCGGGGCGGTGCTGGCCGAGCCGGGCCGCATCACCCGCGGGCCGACGACGATCATCGTGCGCGGCGGCACCATCGCCGAGCTGCGCGACGGCTTTGTCGCGCCCGAGCCGGGGGCCGAGCTGATCGACCTGCGCACCCGCCATGTGCTGCCCGGCCTGATCGACATGCACGTCCATTTCTATTCGACTGGGGAGCCGCTGCGCGCCAGGCTCGATTACGCGATCAAGGACAATGAGGACGGGTTCGTCGACGCGCTGGTCGCCGCGCGCAAGACGCTGGCCGCCGGCTTCACCACGGTGCGCGATCTGGGCGGCCAGCCGCGCGGCATCCGCGCGCTGCGCGACGCGATTGCGCGCGGCGACATCGAAGGGCCGACCATCGTCAATGCCGGGGAGATGATCTCGGTTACCGCCGGGCATGGCGACGCCAACGGGCTGAAGGCCGAGTTTGCCGAGGCCGAGCGCCATGGCTCGACCGCGCTGTGCAACGGTGCCGATGACTGCCGCCGGGCGACGCGCGACCAGATCTTCCAGGGTGCCGAGGTGATCAAATTCGCCGCCTCGGGCGGGGTCGGCAGCAACATCGCCGGCGGTCTGGGCAAGCAGATGACCGACGAGGAGATGAAGGCGATCATCGACACCGCCCATGCCTTTGGCCGCAAGGCGACCGCCCATGCCCATGGCAAGGAAGGGATCGACGCCGCCCTGCGCGCGGGCGTCGATTCGATCGAGCATGGCTCGTTCATCGATGACGAGACGATTGCCCTGTTCCGCAAGACCGGGGCCTATCTGGTGCCGACCATGCTCGCGTTTGAAAGCGTGCTGCGTCAGGGCCGGGCGGGCGAACGCCCTGCCGCCTCGGTCGCCAAGGCCGAGGAGGTGGCCAAGGTCGTCAAGCAGAGCCATGCCCGCGCCGCCCGGGCCGGGGTGCGCATCGCCTTTGGCACCGATTCGGGCGTCGGCGTGCACGGCATCAATGGCGAGGAATTCGCGCTGATGACGGCGGTCGGCATCACCCCGGTCGATGCCATCCGCGCAGCGACGGTCGAGGCGGCGGCGCTGCTCGGCCGCGCCGACCGGATCGGGTCGATCGCACCGGGCAAGGATGCCGATCTGATCGCGGTCGAGGGCAATCCGCTCGACGATGTGCGGCGGCTGGAAAAGGTCGAGTTCGTGATGCGGCGCGGCGTCGTCCACAAGCTGGGCGGCGCGCGCCAGACATTTCCGGTGCGCTGAGGGCCGACGGGCGCGCGGGACGGCGCAGGGCGTTGCCCTGTCGCCGTCATGCGCGTAAAGCGCACCCCTTCATTTGAGCGGGGTTGATATGAGTGACGCGGTCGCAGCCGAACAATTGCGCCTGTTCATCGAGCGCATCGAACGGCTGGAAGAAGAGAAAAAGGGCATCGCCGACGATATCCGCGACGTCTATGCTGAGGCCAAGGCCAATGGCTATGACGTCAAGACGATGCGGGCGATCGTGCGCCTGCGCCGGATGGAAAAGAATGCGCGGCAGGAAGCCGACGCCCTTCTCGAAACCTATCGCAACGCGCTCGGCCTCGACTGAGCGCGGCTTGCCAGCAAAGGGTCAGGGACATGGCCGGCCATTCCAAATTCAAGAACATCATGCACCGCAAGGGCGCGCAGGACAAAAAGCGCTCGGCGATGTTTTCCAAGCTCAGCCGCGAAATCACCGTCGCGGCCAAGATGGGCCTGCCCGATCCGGACATGAATCCGCGGCTGCGCGCGGCGATCAACGCCGCCAAGGCGCAGTCGATGCCCAAGGACAATATCCAGCGCGCGATCGACAAGGCGTCCAAGGGCGAGGGCGAGAATTACGAGGAAGTCCGCTATGAGGGCTTCGGCCCCGGCGGCGTCGCGCTGATCGTCGAGGCGCTGACCGACAACCGCAACCGCACCGCGACCAATGTCCGCACCGCCATCACCAAGAATGGCGGCAATATGGGCGCGTCGGGTTCGGTCAGCCACGGGTTCGAGCGGCTGGGGCTGATCGAATATCCGGGCCATGTCGGCGACGAGGACAAGGTGCTCGAAGCCGCCATCGAGGCGGGGGCCGATGATGTCGAGAGCGATGGCGACAGCCATGCGGTGTGGACCAGCGTCGATTCGCTGCACGAGGTCGCCCGCGCGCTCGAACCGGCGCTGGGCGCGGCCGACGGGGTGAAGCTGGCCTGGCGGCCCAGCCTGCGCACCGAAGTGGGCGAGGACGATGCCCGGCTGCTCCTCAAGCTGATCGACGCGCTCGACGATGACGATGACGTGCAGACCGTGTGGGGCAATTACGACATTCCCGACGCGGTGATGGAGCGGCTGGGCTGATCCGGCTCCGCCAGCCCGGCCGGCGATGATCATCATCGGCCTCGATCCCGGGCTGACGGCGACCGGCTGGGGTGTGATCGCCAAGGCCGGCAGCCGCCTGTCGCATGTCGCCAACGGCCAGGTGCGCACCGATGCCGCGCTGCCGCTGCCCGCGCGCCTGGCCGCGCTCGATGCCGCGCTGGCCGAGGTGATTGCCCACCACCGGCCCGATGCCGGCGCGGTCGAGGAAGTTTTCGTCAACGTCAATCCGCAGTCGACGCTGAAGCTGGGCCATGCCCGCGGCGTCGCGCTGCTCGCGCTTGCCCGTGCCGGCCTGCCGGTCGCCGAATATGCGACTAAGCTGGTCAAGAAGGCGCTGGTCGGCACCGGCGGCGCGGACAAGAAACAGATCCAGGCGATGCTGGGCGTGCTGCTGCCCGGCGTCAGGCTGGCCGGGCCGGACGCCGCCGATGCGCTGGCGGTGGCGATCACCCACGCCCATCTGCTCGGCAGCCATCGTTGACCGCCGGGCCGCCCCCGGCCTAGAACAAAGCATGATCGCAAAGCTGACCGGCCTTCTGGATGCAACCGGCCCCGACTGGGCGGTGATCGACGTTCAGGGCGTCGGCTATCTGGTCCAGTGCAGCGCGCGCACGCGCGACCGGCTGGGCGGCGAGGGCGCGCGCGTGACCGTCCACACCGAAATGCAGGTCAGCGACAGCGACATGCGCCTGATCGGCTTCGCCAGCGCCGAGGAACGCCACTGGTTCCGCCTGCTGACCGGCGTGCAGGGCGTGGGCAGCAAGGTCGCGCTCGCCATCCTGTCGGCGCTGTCGGCGGACGAGCTGGCCCGCGCCTGCGCGACCGGCGATCAGGCGATGGTCGCGCGCGCCAACGGCGTCGGTCCCCGGCTGGCGACGCGCATCGTCAATGAACTCAAGGACAAGGCCGGGGCGATGGGCATCACCGGCATGGCCGGGACGGCCTCGGCCGACGGCATGGCGTCACCGCCGGCCGGGGCGGCGGCCGATGCCGTCTCGGCGCTCCAGAATCTGGGCTTCAAGCCCGGGGTCGCGGCGGCGGCGGTGGCGCGCGCCGCCGACGAGCTGGGGGCCGATGCCGGGCTTGATGCGCTGGTCCGCACCGCGCTGCGGCTGGCGACCGCATGACCGCGCCGCTGCTGTCGCCCGCTCGGCAGGATGACGATCCTGATGCCGCGCTCCGCCCCAAGACGCTTGAGGAGTTTGTCGGCCAGGAAGCGGCGCGCGCCAATCTGCGCGTGTTCATCGACAGCGCCCGGCTGCGCAGCGAGGCGCTCGACCATGTGCTGTTCTTCGGCCCGCCGGGGCTGGGCAAGACCACGCTTGCCCAGATCGTCGCCCGCGAAATGGGGGTCAGCTTCCGCGCCACCTCCGGCCCGGTGATCGCCAAGGCCGGCGATCTGGCGGCGCTGCTGACCAACCTTGAATCGGGCGATGTGCTGTTCATCGACGAGATTCACCGGCTCAATCCGGCGGTCGAGGAGGTGCTCTATCCGGCGATGGAGGACCGCGCGCTCGATCTGATGATCGGCGAAGGGCCGTCGGCACGCTCGGTGCGGATCGATCTGCCGCCCTTCACGCTGGTCGGCGCGACGACGCGGCAGGGATTGCTGGCGACGCCGCTGCGCGATCGGTTCGGCATTCCGGTCAGGCTGAACTTCTACACGGTGGCCGAGCTGGAACGGGTGGTGACGCGCGGGGCGCGGCTGCTCGGCATCGGCATCGACAGCGAAGGCGCCAGCGAGATTGCGCGGCGCGCGCGCGGCACCCCGCGCGTCGCCGGGCGGCTGCTGCGGCGGGTGCGCGATTTTGCCCAGGTGGCGGGCGCGGCCGTGGTCACGCGTGCGATCGCCGATGCCGCGCTCACCCGGCTCGAGGTCGATTCGCTCGGCCTCGACGCGATGGACCGGCGCTATCTGACGATGATCGCCGACATTTATCGCGGCGGCCCGGTGGGGGTGGAAACGCTGGCCGCCGGCCTGTCGGAACCGCGCGACACCATCGAGGATGTGATCGAGCCCTATCTGATCCAGCTTGGCCTGGTCGCACGCACCGCGCGCGGCCGCTGCCTGAACGGCCCGGCCTGGACGCATCTGGGGCTGGAGGTGCCCGGCGGCGAGGCAGGCGGGCTGTTCGACTGACCGGCCCCATCCCCGAAACGGGGGTTGGTCGCCCGAGTCGCAATCGGTTAAGGCGGGCGCGATGGACAGCCGCGATCTTCCCGCCTCGGGCCGCTTTGTCGGCCGCACCCACCGTTTCCCGGTGCGCGTCTATTTCGAGGACACCGATCTGGCGGGCATTGTCTATCACGCCAATTATCTGCGCTATATGGAACGGGCACGCTCGGACATGCTGCGCGTCGCCGGGATCGACCAGCGTGCAACGCATGAGGCGGGCGGCGGCGTCTATGCGGTCGCCGATCTCAGCATCCGCTATCGCCGGCCGGCGCGGCTCGACGATGATCTGCTGATCCTCACCCGGCTGACCCGGATCACGGCCCCGGCCGTTCATATTCATCAGACAGTCATGCGCGGCGACGAAATGCTGACCGAGGCGGAGGTGCTGGCGGCGTTTGTCGGCCCCGATGGCCGGCCCCGGCGTCAGCCCCGCGCCTGGACCCAGCTGTTCGCCGCTTTGTTGGAGGAAGCCTGACCTTGGACCCGACCCTGTTGCCCGGCGATCCCGCCAGCCTGTCGCCCATCGCCCTGTTCCAGCAGGCCGATCTGGTGGTGAAGGCGGTGATGATCGGCCTGCTTGCCGCAAGCATCTGGAGCTGGGCGATCATCCTTGCCGCCGGCGCGAAGCTGCGCCGGGCAGGCAGCGACAGCGACCGGCTGGAGCGCGAGTTCTGGAAGGCCCAGGACATTGACCGGTTTTTCGACCGGCATGGCGAGGCCGAAATCCCCGCCGCCCGCATCCTTGCCGCCGGCATCCGCGAATGGCGGCGCTCGACCGCCGGGGCGGTGGTCGACCGCGAAGGCGTGCGTGCGCGGCTGGCGACGCTGATGAACAGCGCCTGCGCCGCCGAGATCGACCGGCTGTCGGCGCGGCTCAACATTCTGGCGACCATCGGCAGCGTCGCGCCGTTTGTGGGCCTGTTCGGGACGGTGTGGGGCATCATGCGCAGCTTCACCGCCATCGCATCGGCGCAGAACACCAGCCTTGCCGTCGTCGCGCCGGGCATTGCCGAGGCGCTGTTCGCAACCGCCATCGGCCTGTTCGCCGCCATTCCGGCGGTGATCGCCTATAACCGGCTGAGCCACGGCATCGACCGGCTGGAAGCGCGGCTGCTGCGCTTTGCCGACGCCTTCCACGCGACGCTGTCGCGCGAGCTGGACGCCGACCGCTGATGGGGGCGCAGCTTCCCTCAGGCCGGCGGGGGCGCGGGCGCGCGCCGATGGCTGACATCAACGTCACGCCGCTGGTCGATGTGATGCTGGTGCTGCTGATCATCTTCATGGTCACGGCCCCGCTCCTCACCACCGGGGTGCCGGTCGACCTGCCCGAAAGCCGCGCGGGCGCGCTCGACCAGCCCGACGAGCCGGTGGTGATCTCGCTTGCCGCCGACGGGGTGATCGCCATTGGCGAGGAGCCGGTGACCGCCGATGATCTGCCCGGCCGGCTGCGCGCCATCGCCGCACGCGGGGAAAAGCCGCAAATCCATCTGCGCGCCGACCGCACGCTCGATTATGGCCGGGTGATGCGCGTGCTGGGCGAGCTCAACCGCGCGGGGCTGAACAAGGTCGCGCTGGTCAGCACCGGCGAGGAGCGGCGCTGACATGGACCGCGCCGAGCGGCTGGGACTGGGGATTGCGGCGGGTGGCCATGCGCTGGCCATCGGCCTGTTGTCGTTCGGTTTCCTGGCCGCGCCGCTGCCGCTGACAGCAGACCGGCCCCCGGTCGAGGTGCAGTTTGTCGAGGATGTCGGGCTGGAAGCGGCAACGCCCGATCCCGCCAAGGCGCAGCCCGCGACCAGCGTCGCGCCCGAACTGGGCCAGCCCGAACCGGCGGCGGAGCCGGTTGCCGCGCCCAAGGCCGATGCGCCTGCGCCGCGCCCGCGTGCTGCCGACAAGCCGGCCCCGGCCAAAACAGCGACCGAAGCTGCAAAGCCGCCGCGCAAGCCCGCCGAGGCCAGCGCCGCAGCGCCGCCAAAGGGCGCGCGGCTCGGCCCCGATTTCCTGAAGGGCATTGCCGAAAAAGCCTCGGCCAGCCGCAGCACCGCAACCGATGCGCCCATCGGCCCGAAAGAACAGGGCGCGTTGGCCGCCGAGCTGATCCGCCAGCTCAAGCCGCACTGGAAGCCGCCCAGCGGTGCCGATGTCGACCGGCTGCGCGTCACCATTGTCGCCAACCTGTCGGAAGACGGGGCGATTATCGGCGAGCTGCGCGTGATCGGGCCGAGCGGGGTGACGGCAAGCAACCGCGCCCAGGCCGATGTGTTTGTCGAACGGGCGCTGGCGGCGGTCAGGCGCGCGGCACCCTATCGGCTGCCGAAGCAATATTATGCGGCGTGGCGGGTGATCCGGCCGCAGCTTTACGAGGGATTGTGACCCGGGCCGATGCGCCGGGTGTGGACGGATTGACGGGGACAATGTGGTGGCAGGGATGAACAGGATCACAAGGCTGACGGCGCTGGTCGCGGCACTGACCGCCGGCGGCGCGGTTACGGCGCAAACCGCGGGAGTGGCGACGGCGGGCATCGGGACTGGGGGCGCGCCGCCTGCCGGGTTGAGCGTCGATGTGACGGCGGCGAGCGGCGATGACCTGAAAATCGCCGTGCCCGCGCTCGCCACCCCCGCCGCGCAGCAGACCGAGGCGGGCGCGACCGATGCGCTCGGCCGCCAGATCGCCGACGTGATCGCCACCGATCTGCGCGGATCGGGGCTGTTCGTGCCGGTCGGGCCGGGCGGGCTGCCGGCCCCCGATTTCGCCCAGATCAACGCCCCCGGCTATGGCGTGTGGCGCGGCATGGGGGCGGAGGCGCTGGTCCAGGGCTATGTCCGCGCCGATCAGGGGCAGCTGACCATCGGCTGCTATCTCTACGACGTGACGCTGCAGACCGAGCTGAAGCGCGCGGGCTTTGTCGTCGCGCCGCGCGACTGGCGGCGCGCGGCGCACAAATGCGCCGACATGGTCTATTCGCGCCTGTCGGGGGAAAGCCCGTTCTTCGACAGCCGCATCGCCTATATCGCCGAAACCGGGCCCAAGGACGCGCGCGTCAAGCGGCTGGCGATCATGGATTCGGACGGGGCCAATCACCGCTTCCTGACCAATGGCCAGAATCTCGTCCTCACCCCGCGTTTTTCGCCCGATTACAAGTCGATCGTCTATGTCAGCTATCAGGGGCGGCGGCCGCGAATCTATGTCTATGATGTCGGCACCGGCGGCCAGCGGCTGGTGCTCGACACCGCCAACCAGATCATCGCGCCGCGTTTCTCGCCCGATGGGCGGACATTGCTGTTTTCGATGAGCGTCGGCGGCAACACCGACATCTACCGGATGCCCGCGACCGGCGGCACGCCGGTGCGGCTGACGACATCGCCGGCGATCGATGTCGGCGGCAGCTTTTCCCCCGATGGCAGCCGGATCGTGTTCGAAAGCGACCGGTCGGGCAAGCAACAGCTCTATGTGATGAACGCCGACGGATCGGACCAGCGCCGGATCAGTTTCGGCGGCGGCGCTTATGCGACCCCGGAATGGAGCCCGCGCGGCGACCTGATCGCCTATACCCGCATCGCCGGCGGGTTCCGCATTGGCGTCATGGCGCCATCGGGCGGCAATGAGCGGCTGCTGACCGACGACTGGCAGGACGAAGCGCCGACCTGGTCGCCCAATGGCCGGGTGATCCAGTTCTTCCGCACCAGCCCCGGCCGGTCGGGCCGGTCGACCGTGTGGCAGGTCGATCTGACCGGCCGCAACCTGCGCCGGATCCCGACCCCGGTCGACGGTTCCGACCCGACATGGGGGCCGTTGCTCCCCTGACGACCCTGTTTGCAGCAAAGGAGAAACCAGATGATCCGCAAGATGACCGCCCTGCCCCCGGCCTTTTGGGCCTCTGCCGCGCTGATCGCGCTCGCCGGCTGCGCCAAGACCCCCAAGGCCGAGGATCTGCCGCCGCCGCCGGTGCAGCAGACCGAAACGGCGACGCCGACCCCCGATGCCGGGCCGCAGCCGGGCAGCCAGGAACATTTCCGCGCCGCCGTGCAGTCCGACCGCATCTATTTCGACACCGATCAGTCGGATGTCGATGCGACCGACCGGGCGGTGCTCGACAGCCAGGCCGCCTATCTGCGCCAATATCCGCAGGTGCGCGTGACCATCGAGGGCCATGCCGATGAACGCGGCACCCGCGAATACAACCTCGCGCTGGGCGAACGCCGGGCGAATGCGGCGAAGAACTATCTCGCCTCGCTGGGCATCGACGCGGCGCGGATCAGCGTCCTCAGCTATGGCAAGGAACGCCCCGAAGCGACCGGGTCGGACGAAGCCGCCTGGGCGCAGAACCGCCGCGCCGTCACCGTGACCGTCCAGTAAGCACGCCTGCGCCCATGTTCGCCGCCGGGTAGAACCGCCCGGCGGCCCGGAAACATGGGACGGATCAGCTTGCGCCTCCCGAAAAATGATATTAATATGATATCATGTTTTCGGGAGGCATCACGACCATGCAGACGACCCATCAGGCGCTCAACGTCAGCCGCGAGCGCGCGACCCAGGCGGTCAACGGCTATGCCATGCTGTTGCTGCTGCTGGGCGCCATCGGCCTGATCGCACTGGCCGGCGCGATGCAGAACGGCCCACTGGTCATTGCCGGCGCGCTGGCGCTGCTTGTCATCACGCCGGGCTTTTACATGCTCCAGCCCAATCAGGCGGCGGCGATCATCCTGTTCGGGGCCTATCTGGGCACCGATCGCGGCACCGGCCTGCGCTGGACCTGGCCATGGCTGGTGCGCCGCAAAGTGTCGGTGCGCGCCAACAATCTGGTCAGCGAGATTCTGAAGGTCAACGACCTGCGCGGCAACCCGATCGAGATCGCGGCGCAGGTCGTGTGGCGCGTCACCGACACCGCCCAGGCGCTGTTCGATGTCGATGATTACAAGGCCTTTGCCGATGTGCAGATCGAAGCCGGGGTGCGCGCCATCGGCTCGCGCTATCCCTATGACGATTTCACCCATGCCGAAGTGACGCTGCGCGGCAATCATGACGAGGTGGGCGAAGAGCTGCGCCTGGAGCTGATGAAGCGGCTGGCGACTGCGGGCATCGCCGTCGACGAATGCGGTTTCACCCATCTCGCCTATGCGCCTGAAATCGCCGGGGCGATGCTGCGCCGGCAACAGGCTCAGGCGGTGGTGGCCGCGCGCCAGACCCTGGTCGAAGGCGCGGTGGGCATGGTTGAAATGGCGCTGGAACTGCTGTCGCAGAAGAATGTCGTCGAGCTGGATGATGAACGCCGCGCGGCGATGGTGTCGAACCTGATGGTCGTGCTGTGCGGCGAACGCGACACCCAGCCGGTCGTCAACACCGGCACATTGTATCAGTGACGATGGCGGCCCCGCCCGGCGGCGATCCCCCGGCGGCGCGCAAGCCCTTTGCGCTGCGGCTCGATCCGGCGCTCCACGCCGCGATCGAGCGCTGCGCCGCCGCCGAACTGCGCTCGGTCAATGCCGAGATCGAGGCACTGCTGCGCGAGGCGCTGGCCCGGCGCGGCATCCACGTTGCCGCGCCGGCACCAGCCCGGCGCGGCCGGCCGCCGCGCGCCTAACCACTCAGGGCTGAACCGGCTCAGGCGGGCGCGCTGTCGCCGACCGGGCGCGCTTCCTCGACCAGCATCACCGGCACGCCGCCGCGCACCGGATAGGCGAGGCCGGCGGCATCCGAAATCAGCTCGCCAGCCGCTTCGTCATAGCGCAGCGCCGTCCGCGTCAGCGGGCAGACGAGCACGGCGAGCAGCCGTGGGTCGAGCGCGGGCGAGTCGTCGGCGCCGGTCATTGCAGCGTCACCGGATCGTCGCGCTCCCCGCCATGGCGGCCGAAAAACTGCATCAGCTGGATGATCAGCTCTGCCCGGCAATCGAGATCGGGCGCTTCGAGCAGCGCCTGTTTGGCGGCGGTGTCGAACGGCGCGATCTGGGCGATGCCGTTGACCAGCGATTCGTCATCGAGCCGGCTGACCGCATTCCAGTCGACCGCATAGCCCTGCGCCTCGGCAAAGCGGCGCGATTCGGTTTCCAGCGCGGCGCGCTGCGCCAGCGGCAGCGGCTCTTCCGGCACATCCTCGATCAGCTGCGCCTCGACCTGGCGGAACGGCGTCGCCACGCGCAGTTCGGACAGGATGCGGAACCGCGCCAGCCCTTCGAGGATGATGTTGTAGCGGCCATCGTCGAGCGCCTCGACATGGGCGATGCGGCCGACACAGCCAATGTCGAACAAGGGCGGCGGATCGCCCGGCCCGCGCGGCTGCACCATGCCGATGCGCCGGTCGCGCGCCATCGCGTCGCTGACCAGCGCGCGGTAACGCGGCTCGAAAATGTGCAGCGGCAGCTGCATCCGCGGAAACAGCAGCGCCCCGCCGAGCGGAAACACCGACAGCCGGGTCGCGCCCTCCGCCATCAGGTGAACAACGCCGCCGAAAGCCGCCGCCGCGTGGCCGCCGCCCAGGGGTCCTCCAGCCCGACCACTTCCATCAGGCGCAGCAGCCGGGTCCGCGCCGCGCCGTCATTCCAGTCGCGCTCGGCGGCGATGATCGCCAGCAGCTCATCGGCCGCACCGTCGCGGTCACCCGCCGCCATCAGCCCGCCGGCCAGCTCGTAGCGCGCGGCCAGATCGCCCGGCGCCGCCGCGACCCGCGCGCGCAGCCCGGCCAGATC
>NZ_JAPFGX010000044.1:0-21282 GCF_059803575.1 Sphingomonas sp. URJC2 | reverse complement strand
CCGTCAAGCGCGCCGCCATCCAGCAGCATCCGGCAGAAACGGTGATAATCGGCCGCGGTCGACACCAGCCCGCCGCCCCCCGCCGGATGGTGGCGCGCGCCTCTGCCATCAGCCCTGCTCCCGGTGGCCGAGCGCGTCGGCGACGATGGCGGCGACCAGCTGCTGATAGCTCATGCCCACCGCCTGCGCCTGTTCGGGCACCAGGCTGAGCGGCGTCATCCCCGGCTGGGTATTGACCTCGAGCAGGAACAGCCCGTCGGCCCCGCGCGTCTCGTCCCAGCGGAAATCGGCGCGCGACGCGCCCCGGCAGCCGAGCAGCCGGTGGGCGGCCAGCGCAATCGCCATCGCCCGCTCGGCAATGGCGGCGGGGATCTGTGCCGGGCAGACATGTTCGGTCAGCCCGTCGGTATATTTGGCGTCATAATCGTAAAAGCCGGTGCGCGGGCGCAGCTCGGTCACCGCCAGCGCGCGGTCGCCCAGCACCGCAACGGTCAGCTCGCGTCCCGGAATAAAGGGTTCGGCGAGCAGCGTCTCGAACGCCTGCCACGGCCCGGCCGCATCGCGCGCGATGGGGGTGCCGTGATTGCCCCCCTCGGTCACGATGGCGACGCCGACCGACGAGCCTTCGTTGACGGGCTTGAGCACATAGGGGCGCGGCAGCGGATCGCCGGCAAACAGGCTTTCGGAGGTCACGATCCGCCCGCCGGGCATCGGAATGCCATGGGGGACCAGCGCATTCTTGGTCAGCTGCTTGTCGATGGCGATGACCGAGGTCTGCTGCCCCGAATGGGTATAGGGAATGCCCATCAGGTCGAGCATGCCCTGCACCGATCCGTCCTCGCCCGGCGTGCCGTGCAGCGCGTTGAACACCAGATCGGGCCGTGCTTCGGCGATCCGCACCGCGACATCGCGGTCCATGTCGAGCCGGGTGACGCGGTGGCCCAGCGCCTCAAGCGCATCGGCAACCCCCGCCCCCGACAGCAGCGACACCGCCCGCTCGGCCGACCAGCCGCCCATCAGCACCAGGATGTGAAGGCTCATGCCGGCCGTCCCACGCGCGCAATCTCCCATTCCAGTTCGACGCCCGCATGCGCGCGGACCCGCGCACGCACTTCCTCGCCCAGCGCCTCGATATCGGCACTGGTCGCGTCCCCAAGATTGATGAGGAAGTTGGTATGCTTTTCCGAAACCTGCGCGCCGCCCCGGGTCAAGCCCCGGCAGCCGGCGGCATCGACGAGCCGCCACGCCTTGTCGCCGGGCGGATTCTTGAAGGTCGAGCCGCCGGTGCGCGAGCGCAGCGGCTGCGACGCCTCGCGCGCGGCGGCGATCCGGTCCATTTCAGCCTGAATGTCGGCGGGGGCGGCGTCATGCCCGGCAAACTCCGCCGCGATCACGATCGCGCCCTCGGGCAGCGCGCTGTGGCGATAGGAAAAGGCGAGTTCATCGGGGCCGAGCCGCCGCCGCTCGCCCGAGCGCAGCACGACCTCGCACGAACGCAGGATGTCGCGCACCTCGCGGCCATAAGCGCCGCCGTTCATCCGCACGAACCCGCCGACCGTGCCGGGGATCGAGCGCAGAAACTCCATCCCGCCAATGCCGAGATCGCGCGCGGTGGACGACACCAGGATACCGCTCGCCCCGCCGCCGCACGACAGCGCCAGCGGCCCGGCGCGTTCGACCCTGGCAAAAGCCTTGCCCAGCCGCACGACCACGCCGGCCACGCCGCCGTCGCGCACGATCAGGTTGGACCCGAGGCCGAGCGCCATCACCGGCACGGCGGGATCGAGCGCGGCAAGGAACGCGGCCAGATCCTCGGCATCGGCCGGCTCGAACAGCCAGTCGGCCGCGCCCCCGGCCTTGAACCAGACCAGCGGGGCCAGCGGCGCATCGGCGGTCAGCTTGCCGCGCACCGGGGGCAGGGACAGGCCCGTCACCGCACCTCCGCCCGGATCGCATCGGCCAGCCCGGCCGCCCAGCGGGTGATGTCGCCCGCCCCCAGACACACGACCAGATCGCCGGGGCCGAGCGTGCCGGCCAGCGCGCGGGCGAGCGCCGCGGCATCGGCAATCTCGGCCGCGGCGCGGTGGCCGCGCGCCTTCAGCCCCTGGACCAGCGCTGCGGCATCGACGCCCGGCATCGGCGTCTCGCCGGCCGCATAGACCGGGGTGACATAGACCAAGTCGGCATCGTTGAACGCGGTTTCGAACTCTTCCATCAGGCTGTGCAGCCGCGAAAACCGGTGCGGCTGGCACACGGCGATCACCCGGCCGCGCGCCGTTTCGCGCGCCGCCGCCAGCACCGCCCGGATCTCGACCGGGTGATGGCCATAATCGTCGATGATCGCCGCGCCATCGACCTCGCCGACACGGGTGAAGCGACGCTTGACCCCGCCGAACCGGGCAAAGCCCTGGCGGATCTGTTCGTCCTCCACCCCCAGCTCGACCGCGACCGCGATGGCGGCCAGCGCATTCTGGACATTGTGCCGCCCGGGCATCGGCAGATGCACATCGGCGATCACCCGGCTGCGCCCGTCACGGTCGCGCACGGCGACGTCGAAGCGATTGCCCCCGGCCTCGGGCGTCACCGCATTGGCGCGCACATCGGCCTGGGCGGAAAAGCCATAGGTCACGACCCGCCGGTCGCGGATGCGCGGCAGGATGTTCTGCACCTCGGGATGATCGAGGCACAGGATCGCCGCGCCGTAAAAGGGCACATTCTCGACAAACTCGACAAATGCATCCTTGATCGCGTCGAACCCGCCATAATGGTCGAGATGTTCGGGATCGATGTTGGTGACGACCGCAATCGTGCCGTCGAGCCGCAGGAAGCTGCCATCGCTCTCATCGGCCTCGACCACCATCCAGTCGGACGTGCCGAGCCGCGCGTTGGAGCCATAGCTGTTGATGATGCCGCCATTGATGACGGTCGCATCGATATGCCCGGCATCGAGCAGCGCTGCGACCATCGAGGTCGTCGTCGTCTTGCCATGCGTGCCCGCGACCGCGACCGTCGATTTGAGGCGCATCAGCTCGGCAAGCATTTCCGCGCGGCGCACCACCGGGATGCGGTGTTCATAGGCGTAAGCGACTTCGGGATTGTCGCGCCGGATCGCGGTCGACACCACGACGACGGCCACGCCCTCCACATTGGCGGCGGCATGGCCGATCATCACCGGAATGCCGCGGCGGCGGAGGTTTTCGATCGCATAGCCTTCGGCGACGTCGGATCCCTGCACGCGGTAGCCGAGATTGTGCATCACCTCGGCGATGCCCGACATGCCGATGCCGCCGATGCCGACGAAATGGATGGTGCCGATATCGGTGCCGATGCCCTTCATGATTCCCGTCCCTGAGCGCCAAGGCTTTCGACCAGATCGGCCAGATCCTCGGCGGCATGGGGGCGGCCGCAGCCACGCGCACGCCGCGCGGCATTTTCAAGCGCCTGCGGCTCCAGCCCCAGTTTCTGCATCTGCTTGGCAAGTTCGACGGCGGTGAAGCGCGTCTGCGCAATCGCCCGCGCCCCGCCCGCCGCGACCAGTTCGCGGACATTGTGCGTCTGATGATCGTCGGTAGCGCCGGGCAGCGGCACCAGGATCGCGGGCCGCCCCGCCGCGGTCAGCTCGGCAACGGTCGACGCCCCGGCGCGCGCGATCACCAGATGCGCCCAGCCCAGCCGTTCGGGCAGATCGGGCATATAGGTGGCAAGATCCGCCGGAATGCCGAGTTCGCCATAACGCGCGCGCACCCGGTCGATATCCTCGCTGCGGCATTGCTGCGTCACCTGCAACCGGCGGCGCAGCCCCGGCGGCAGCATCCCCAGCCCTTCGGGCACGACATCCGACAGGATGGTCGCCCCCTGGCTGCCGCCGGTCACGAGGATGCGGAACACCCCCTCGGCATCAAGCGGCGGATAGGGCCGGTCGCGCAGCGCCAGCACCTCGGCGCGCACCGGATTGCCGACCAGATGGGTGCGCTCGGCCAGATCGGCGGGCAGGCGCGACACATCGGGATAGGCGGTGGCAATGGCATCGACGCGGCGGGCGAGCAGCCGGTTGACCCGGCCGAGCACCGCATTCTGTTCGTGGATCACCGTCGGGATGCGGCGGCCGAGCGCGGCGATCAGGCTGGGCAGCGCCGGATAGCCGCCAAAGCCGATCACGGCCGCTGGCTGGATCGCGCGGTAAAGCGCGACCGCCATCGCCCGCCCCGCCAGGATGGAGCGCCCGGCGCGCAGCCAGCCGAGCGGCCCGCCCGCCAGCCGCCCGGCGGGCAGCACATGGGTGGCGACGCCGTCGAACAGGCCGGGAATGCGCGCGCCGCGTTCATCGGTGATCAGCGCGACCTCATGCCCGCGCGCCATCAGCACTTCGGCAAGCGCCTGAGCCGGCGTCATATGCCCGCCAGTGCCCCCGGCGGCGAGGACAAAGCGCATCGGCGGCACGTTCAGCTCCGGCCCGGTCATGCCTGCCCCCGCCAGGTGACGACATAGGGCGAACGCTTCAGATAGGGGTTGCGCCGGGTGAAGACGAGCAGCAGCCCCATGCCGAGCGCGAGCGCCAGCATCGACGAGCCGCCATAGCTGATCAGCGGCAGCGTCATCCCCTTTGACGGCGCGAGTTGCAGATTGACCGCCATGTTGATGATCGCCTGCACCCCGAACTGGGTCGCCAGCCCGGCGGCGGCGAGCAGGGTGAACAGATCATCCTCGTCGAGCAGTTTCAGCAGCACGCGCACGACGATGGCGAGATAGACGACCGCGATGGCGAGGCAGGCGATCAGCCCGAATTCCTCGCCGATCACCGAAAAGATATAGTCGGTATGCGCTTCGGGCAGCTGGAATTTGGCCTCGCCCGCCCCCGGCCCGGTGCCGAAAAAGCCACCGCCGGTGATCGTCGCATGCGCCTTGTCGACCTGATAGGTGTCGCCTTCGCCGTAGATGAAGTTGTTGATGCGGTTGGTGGCGACCGGATAGAACAGATAGGCGGCGATGATGCCGACAAAGCCGACGCCGACCAGCCCGCCGATGATCCGCCCCGACACGCCGGACAGCAGCAGCAGCGTCATCCAGATCGCGGCGAACACCACCGTCTGCCCCAGATCGGGCTGCTTCATCAGCATGACGGCGACGGCGGCAAACAGCACCGCCGAAATCTTCGCGACCGGCAGGGTGTTGTCCTGCTGCTTGAGCGACAGCAGCCAGGCGAGCGCCACGACAAACAGGGGCTTCAGAAACTCCGACGGCTGGAACTGGCCCAGCCCGACGCCGATCCAGCGCCGCGCGCCATTCACCTCGACCCCGATCAGCGGCACGAGCGCCAGCATCAGCAGGAAAAACCCCGCCCCCGCGAGCGCCAGCCGCCGCGCCGTGACCTTGGGCAACATCGAAATGCCGAGCATCACCGGCACGCTCAGCACCACCCAGGCCAGCTGCCGCCAGAAATAATGCAGCGCCGCCACGGTGACGCCATTGCCCGAATAACGCTGCGCCGCCGCCGGCGCGGCCGCCGCGACGGCGAGCAAGCCGATCGAGATCAGCACGGTCAGCAGCATCAGCAGCAGCCGGTCAATCTCCCAGAACCAGCGGCCAAGCGCCGACTGGTCGGCACGGCCGAGCCGCGCCACCTGCTTTTTGCGCGTCCGCTGGCCGAGCGTCGCCTGCCTCACTTCAATGCCTCCACTGCCGCGCGGAACGCCGCGCCGCGCGCCTCGAAATCACGGAACTGGTCGAACGAGGCACAGGCCGGCGACAGCAGCACGACATCGCCGGGCTCCGCGTCCCGTGCTGCCTGCCTTACCGCGTCGGCAAGCGTTCCGCATTCCCGGACTGGCATGTGCGGTGCCAAAATCTGTGCATAACCCGGCCCCGCCGCGCCGATGGTATAGGCATGGCGGACATGGCCGAAATGGGGGGCGCAGGCATCAAGGTCCGGCGTCTTGGCCAGCCCGCCCAGGATCCAGCGGATGCGCGGATAGGCGGCCAGCGCAGGCGCGGTCGAAGCCGGGTTGGTCGCTTTGCTGTCATTGACGAACAGCACACCGTCGCGCTCTGCCACCCGCTCCATCCGGTGCGGCAGGCCGGGATAGGACGCAAGCCCGCGCGCAATCGCCGCATCGTCAAGCCCGAGCGCGCGGACCGCGGCGACCGCGACCGCGACATTCTGGGCATTGTGCGGCCCGGCCAGCGCCGGCCAGCGGCTCTGGTCGCCAATCGCGGCAGCGTTGCCCGCATGCACGACCGTCGCGCGCGGCAGCCGCGCGGCGATGGCGCGGGTCTGCGGATCATCGGCGGCGATCACCGCGGTGCGCCCGTCGCCCTGCATCGCGAACAGCCTTTCCTTGGCGGCGGCATAGGCGGCAAAATCGGGATAGCGATCGAGATGGTCGGGGGTGATGTTGGTCAGCACCGCGACATCGCAGTCGAGGCTGTGGGTCAGGTCGATCTGGAAACTCGACAGTTCGAGCACATAGACGCCGCCCGCGGGCAAGGGCGTCTGGCCCAGGATCGGCAGGCCGATATTGCCGCCCAGCAGCGCCGGCACGCCCGCCTGCGCCAGCAGATGGTGGATCAGCGCGGTCGTCGTCGATTTGCCGTTGGTGCCGGTGATGCCGACCACGCGGTGCGGCGGCAGCTGGCCACGCGCCTGCGCGAACAGTTCGATATCGCCGATCAGCGGCGTGGCCGTGCGCGCGGCATGGGCGGTGATGGCATGGGTGTTGACCGGAATGCCCGGCGACGCGACCACCCCGGCCCAGCCGGTCAGGTCGAGCGTCAGCGGATCGGCGAGCGCGACGCCCGGCGGCACCGCGCCGCGTGCCGCCTCATGCGCGTCCCACGCCGTCACCTCGGCCCCGGCGGCCTTGAGCGCCGCGACCGCCGCCAGGCCGGAGCGCGCCAGCCCCAGCACATGATAGCGTCCGCCGCGCCAGGCCGGGCTGGTGATCACCGGATCTTGAGCGTCGACAGGCCGGCGAGTGCCAGCACCAGCGCAATGATCCAGAACCGGATCACCACCGTCGGCTCGCTCCACCCCAGCTGTTCGAAATGATGGTGAATGGGCGCCATCTTGAACACGCGCTTGCCGGTGCGCTTGAAGAAGAACACCTGGATGATGACGCTCAGCGCCTCGACCACGAACAGCCCGCCGATGATGCCGAGCACGATTTCATGGTGCGCGACGACCGATAGCGCGCCCAGCGCCCCGCCCAGCGCCAGGCTGCCGGTGTCGCCCATGAACACGGCAGCGGGCGGCGCGTTGAACCACAGAAATGCCAGCACCGCGCCCACGATCGCGCCGCACATGATCGCCAGATCGCCCGCGCCCGGCACATGGGGGATGCCCAGATAAGCGGCGAACTTCGCATTGCCGGCCAGATAGACGATGATCATGAACGCGACCGAGGCGATGATCACCGGCATCGATGCCAGCCCGTCCAGCCCGTCGGTCAGGTTGACCGCATTGCCGAAGGCGACGATCGTGAAGGCGGCGAAGACGATGTAGAACATGCCGAGATCGGCAACCGGCTTGCTGAGGAACGGCAGATAGAGCAGCCCGCCATTCTGGCGCACGATGATCCAAGCGGCAAAGCCGGCGATCGCGAACTCCAGCACCAGCCGCATCCGCCCCGACACCCCAGCGGTGCTTGCCTTGCGGACCTTGTCATAATCATCGAGGAACCCGATCAGCCCGAAGCCGAGCGTAACCGCCAGCACCGCCCAGACATAGGAGTTGGACAGGTCCATCCACAGCAGCAGCGACACGGTGAGCGCGGTCAGGATCATCAGCCCGCCCATCGTCGGGGTGCCGCGCTTGGCCAGATGGGTCTGCGGCCCGTCGGCGCGGATCGGCTGCCCCTTGCCCTGGCGCACGCGCAGCCAGCCGATGAAGCGCGGCCCGATGATCAGCCCGATCAGCAGCGCGGTCGCCACCGCCCCGCCGGTGCGGAAGCTGAGATAGCGGATGAGGTTGAGGACGCCGGGAAAGCCCAGCTGTTCGGCGATCAGATACAGCATCGTCCCTATTCCCCCCCCTTGCCCGCGGTCGCGCCCAGCCGGGCGACCAGCCGGCCCAGCCCGACCGAGTTGGACGCCTTGACCAGCAGCACGTCGCCGGGCGCGATCCGCCCGGCCAGCGCCGCTTCGGCGGCATCGGCATCGGCCACATGGACGAACGCGACGCGCCCGCCAAGCGCATCGGCGAGCGGGGCCATTTCCGGGCCGACCAGCACCGCCAGATCGATCCCCGCCTCGGCCACCGGCGCGGACAGTTCGGCGTGGAAGCGCGGGCCATCCTCGCCCAGTTCGCGCATCGCGCCCAGCACCGCGATCCGCCGCGTCGCCGGCTCGGCGGCGAGCACGCCCAGCGTCGCGCGCATCGACGCCGGATTGGCGTTGTAGCTTTCATCGATGATCAGCGCGGTGCCGCCCGGCACCTCGATATCCAGCCGCGCGCCGCGCCCGGCCATGCCCGGCAGTTCGGCAAGCGCCAGCCCCGCCACGCCCAGATCGCCGCCCGCCGCCGCGACCGCCGCCAGCACGGCCAGCGCGTTCGACACCCAATGTTCGCCGGGTTGCGCGACGGTGAGGCACAGGCTCGCCTCGGGCATCTGCACGGTAATCAGCGTGCCGCCGCCATGCGCCGGCACCCGGTCGAGCGCGCGGACATCGGCCCCGCCCCCCAGCCCAAACGTCACGATCCGCGCACCGCAGGCGGTGGCGGCATCGATCAGAATGTCGCGCTGCGGCGTGTCGAACGGGATGATCGCGGTGCCCCCCGGCTCCAGCCCTTCGAAGATTTCCGCCTTGGCGCGGGCGATGTTCTCGATCGAGCCGAGATTTTCGATATGCGCGGGCGCAATCGCGGTGATGACGGCGACATGCGGGCGCACCATGCGGGTCAGCGCGGCGATTTCCTGCGCATGGTTCATGCCCATTTCGAACACGCCGAACCGCGTCGCTGCCGGCATCCGCGCAAGGCTGAGCGGCACGCCGACATGGTTGTTGTAGCTTTTGAGCGAGCGATGGGCGCGGCCCGGCGCCGGCCGGTCGAGCGCGCGGAAGATCGCTTCCTTGGTCCCGGTCTTGCCGACCGATCCGGTGACGCCGATGATGCGCGCGCCCGACACCGCCTCGGCCCGCGCCCGCGCCGCCCGGCCCAGCGCCGCCAGCGCCTGATGGGTGTCGGCAACCCGCACATGCGGGTAATCGACCGGACGGGCGACGATCATCCCCGCCGCGCCCTGCGCCGCCGCCTGATCGACAAAGCGGTGGCCATCGCTGCTCTCGCCGGGCAGGGCGACAAACAGATCGCCGGGGCCGACCTCGCGGCTGTCGAACGCGACGCCGCCAACGGCAAAATCGGCCGAAGCGGTCCCGCCGGTCGCGGCGGCAATCTCGTCAGCGCGCCACAGCGTCATGCCGCGCACTCGCGCGCCACGCTGACATCGTCGAACGGCAGCACCCGGTCCTTCACAATCTGTCCTTGTTCATGGCCCTTGCCGGCGACCAGCACGACATCCTCGGGCGCGGCCATCGCCACCGCCGCCGCAATCGCCGCGCGCCGGTCGCCTATTTCCTGCGCGCCCGCCGCGCCGTCCAGCACCGCGCGGCGGATCGCCGCCGGATCCTCGCTGCGCGGATTGTCGTCGGTCACGATCACATGATCGGCCCCGGCCACCGCCACCCGGCCCATTTCGGGGCGCTTGCCCTGATCGCGGTCGCCGCCCGCGCCAAAGACGAGGATCAGCCGCGATCCCGTATGCGGACGCAGCGCTGCAATCGCGGCGACCAGCGCATCGGGCGTATGGGCATAATCGACATAGACGGGCGCCCCCGCCCGCGTGATCGCCGCGCGCTCCAGCCGCCCGCGCACCGGCGTCACCCGCGCCAGATGGGCCAAGGTTGTCGCCGGATCGCCGCCGGTTGCAACCACCAGCCCGGCGGCGACGAGCGCATTGGCCGCCTGATAGGCCCCGATCAGCGGCAGCACGACCTTGTGGCTGACGCCGCCCACAGCAACCGTCAGCGCCTGCCCCAGCCGGGTCGGCGTGCGCTCGATCAGCTTCAGCGTCTCGCCCGCCATGCCGACGGTCAGCACGTCCAGCCCGCGCGCACGGGCGGCCGCGACCACCCGGCCCGACCAGGGATCGTCATCGGCCCAGATCACCGCCTTGCCACCATCGCTCACCACCTCGGTGAACAGGCGCAGCTTGGCGGCGAAATAGGCCTCCATCGTGCCGTGATAGTCGAGATGATCGCGGCTGAGATTGGTGAAGCCGACCGCGGCGACCGGCAGGCCTTCGGTGCGGTGCTGGTCGAGGCCGTGGCTCGACGCCTCGAACGCCAGATGGCTGACCCCCTCGCGCCGCAGCCCGGCGACGTTCGACAGGAAGGTGACGATGTCGGGCGTGGTCAGGCCGGTCACCACCTGATCATGCGCGGTCGTGACGCCCAGCGTGCCGATCGACGCCGCGCTGTGCCCGGCCAGCCGCCACAGCTGCCGGGTCAGTTCGACCGTGCTCGTCTTGCCATTGGTGCCGGTCACGGCGACAGCAGTGTCGGGATAGGGCGCGAAATAGCGCGCGGCGAGCAGCGCGAACGCCCGGCGCGGATCGGCATCGGCGATATGCACCGCGCCCTCCACCCGCGCCTCGGGCCGGGCGACCACGGCGACCGCGCCGGCGGCGATGGCGGCGGGGATGAAATCCTCGCCATTGGCGCGCGCGCCGGCAAAGGCCCCGAACACCGTGCCCGGCGCGACCTTGCGGTGATCGATGGCAAAGCCCGTCACCTCGGCCTCAGACGCGATGCCGGCCAGTTCGCCCAGACGCATGGTTCAGTGCCCCTTCGGACGGATGAAGGGCAGCACCTCGCCCAGATTGGCCTCGCGCGCCGGATCGGGGATCACGCCCAGCATCGGGCCGATGCGGCTGACCACGCCCGACACGACGGGCGCGACATTCCAGCCGGCGGTGTGGAAGCCAAATGTTTCCTTGGTGGCCTTGGGATCATCAAGCATGGCAACGACCACATAGCGGGGTGCGTCCATCGGGAAAACGCCCGCAAAGGTGGTGACGACCGCCGCCCCGGTGTAACGGCCGCCGACGATCTTCTCCGCGGTCCCGGTCTTCCCGCCGACGCGGTAGCCCGGCGCATCGGCCTTGCTGCCCGTGCCGTGCGTGACGACAAGGCGCAGCAGCGCGCGCATCTTGTAGGACGTGTCGGCGCTGAACACCCGCTCGCCCGCCGGCACCGGATTGGCCGGGCCGCGCTTGACGACCGTTGCCGGCCGCCACAGCCCGCCATTGAACAAAGTCGCATAGCCGGTCGCCAGATGCAGCGGCGACACCGCAATGCCATGGCCATAGCCGACGGTCATCGTCGAGATATCGCCCCAGTTCGCCCCAGGCGTCAGCGGCCGGCCCTGTTCCTTCAGCTCGATCGCGACCGGGCGCAGGAAATGCATCCGGCGCAGAAACTCCTTCTGCCGCCCGCCGCCGATCTGCTCGGCGATCTGCGCGGTGCCGATGTTGGAGCTTTCCTGCATGATCTCGGCAACCGAACAGGCGCGGCCGAACGGATGGGTGTCGGTGATGCGGAAACGCCCGGCCTTCAGCGCCTTGGGGCATTGATAGAGCTGCCCCAGGCTGCGCACCACGCCCAGATCCATCGCCATGGCGACGGTGAACGGCTTGAACGTCGACCCAAGCTCGTAAACGCCCAGCGTCGCGCGATTGAACCCGGCATCGACCGCGCTCTTGCCGGGCCGGTTGGGATTGAGTTCGGGCAGCGAGGTCAGCGCCAGCACCTCGCCGCTGTGAATGTCCATCACCACGCCCGCCGCGCCGATGGCGCTGAACCGGGCCATCGCCGCCCCCAGTTCGGATTCAAGCGCCTGCTGCACGCGCCGGTCGATCGACAAGGTGACGCTGCGCCGCGCGCGCAGTTCGGCATCGAACACCCGCTCGATCCCGGCGACGCCGCGCCCTTCGATATCGGCATAGCCGAGGACATGGCTGGCAAGCGCGCCTTGCGGATAGAGCCGGTCGGGCTCGCGCGCAAAGGCGAGGCCCGGATCGCCCAGCGCATTGACCGCTGCGACCAGTTCGGGCGCGGCACGGCGGCGCAGATAGGTGAAGCGCCGGCCCGAGTTCAGGATGCGCAGATAGTCGGCGGCGCTGCGTTCGGGCATAAGCTGCGCCAGCCGCCGGGCCAGTTCCGCGCGGTCGCTGATCAGCCGCGCGGGATGGACGCCGATCGACCAGGCATCGATGGTCTGCGCCAGCGGCACGCCATTGCGGTCATAAATGTCGCCGCGCGCCGCCGTCGCCACCGCGCCGCCGGCCCCGCCGCCGCCCCCGGCAATGCCCAGCCACAGGATGCGCAGGCCGATGATCGCGACCGCCGCGATGAACAGCAGCATCAGCAGCATCAGCCGCGCATGAACGGTCGCCTGCACGGCGCGGCGATCGGGCGCGGGCTGGCCGCCCGGCGGGGTCGCGGCGGCGCGCGGCCGCGTCGCTGCGGACGCCGCCCGGGGGGTTGCCGCCGCTCCCGTCACCGTTTGGCTTTCGCCTCTTTGGCCGCGCGGCGCGCCAGTTCGCCCAGCGTCGAATCATCGAGCATCGCGACCTTCTCGACCGCCGGGATGCGGGCGGGCGTCGCCCGGCCGGTCGCGACGCGCGCGGGCGCGGTATAGGCCACCGCCTGAAGCGGCGCGACGCGGCGCGCCGCCGGCACCACCGGCGCATCGTCGCGCGCGGCATCCTCGACAATCGCCGGCTTGAAGCTTGGACGCGCAGGTGCAGGATCGGCCGGCGCAGGCGCGGCAGCGGGCGCCTCGGCACGAGCGAGCGCGACCTGCCCCGGCGGCGGCAGCGCGCCGTCGAGCGCGCGCGGATCGAACGCGACCAGCTGCACGTCGCTGGTCAGATATTGCTGGGCGCGCGGCGCGGCGAGCGCCAGCACCTCGCCATTATATTGCTCAAGCTGGCGCAGGCTCGCGCGCGCGGCGAACTCGGTTTCCAGCCGGCGGATGTCACGGCGCGCGACCGCGATGCGCCGCTCGACCCGCTCGAGCGCCGCCCGCTCGGTCGCGACCTGCAGCGAGACCAGATAAAAGCCGAGCGTCGCGGTGGCGACGCCGGCAACCCAGCCGATCGGACGCAGACGATGGGCGATCATGCTCGTGCCTCTTTGGTCGGGGCGGAAGATGCGCCCCAGGGGGCGGCGGCAGTGCGGCGCGCGACCCGCAGCGTGGCGGAGCGGGCGCGCGGATTGGCGGCGAGTTCGGCCGCGCCCGGCCGCACCGGGCGGGCGACCGCCTCGAAGCTGGGCGCGCGGGCCTGACCGGCGGCGGGCAGATGGCGCGACCCGGCGGGCGCAGCCCCGCTGCGGTCGCGCAGAAACGCCTTCACGATCCGGTCTTCAAGGCTGTGAAAGGTGACGACCGCCAGCCGCCCGCCCGGGGCCAGCACCTGTTCGGCGGCGCGCAGCCCGTCTTCCAGCTCGTCGAGTTCGCGGTTGAGATGGATGCGGATCGCCTGGAACACCTGCACCGCGGGATCCTTGTCGCGCCCGGCGACAAAGCCGACCGCGCGCCGCACCGCCGCCGCCAGCTCGGCCGTGCGCGTCAGCGGCCGCGCCTGCACGATGGCGCGGGCGATGCGCCGCGACCGGCGCTCCTCGCCATAGCGGTAGATGATGTCGGCAATCTCCGCCTCGTCGGCATGGTTGAGCCAGTCGGCCGCGCTGGTGCCGTCCTGCTCCATCCGCATGTCGAGCGGCCCGTCCGCCTGCACGGAAAAGCCGCGCTCGGGCCGGTCGAGCTGCATCGACGACACGCCGATGTCGAGCGTGACTCCGGCAACCGGCCCCTGCCCCAGTTCGGCCAGCGCCGCCGCCAGTTCGGAAAAACGGCGCGGGACCAGCACCAGCTGCCCGGCACTGTCGGCTTCGAGCGCGCGGCCGGCGGCGACGGCATCGGGATCGCGGTCGAACGCGATCACCCGCGCGCCCGCGGCCATCATCGCGCGGCTATAGCCGCCCGCGCCGAACGTGCCGTCGACATGGCATTCGCCCGGCAGGATCGCCAGCCCGGCCAGCACCTCGTCCAGCAGCACCGGCACATGCGGCGCGCGGGTGGCAGCGGGGGCGGGGGCGGTCATTTCGCGCCCCGCTTGGCGCGGGTGAAGGCGACGAGTTCCTTGACCGTCTCGTCAATGCCCGGCGTCGCCAGCAGCACATCGGGGTTCCAGATTTCGAAGAAATTGCCAGCCCCCTGGAACACCGCGTCGGTGCCGGGCAGCAGCCGGCCCTTCATCGCGTAGAAATCGGGCAGGATGAACCGCCCGCTGGCGTCGAAGCCGGCGCTTTCGGTCAGGCCCAGCCGGCGGCGGGCAAGGTTGAAATCGATCTCGTCCCCCGCCTCGTCGGCGGCGCGCTCGATCCGGGCATGGGCCAGCTTCAGCCAGGCGGGGTCATAGCCGATCAGGCACGGATCCTTGGGGTGCAGGCCGATGATGACGGTGCGCTGCTCGCCGCCCAGACGCTCGACATTCTTTTCGATCACGGCGCGCATGGCGGCGGGGATCGCGACGCGGCCCTTGCCGTCGATCGCGGTCATCGCAAACCCGTTAAAGGCCTCTCGCTCGCCCAACGCCTGTCTTCCCGCGCGGGGCGCACAGCGGACCGCCCGGAAAAGCGCATGCCTCGCTCAGCCGGTCACGATCATTCCAAGCAGGAATCGCCCCACGTAATGCGCCGAGTCATAGCTTGGGCACTTACGGGAGACAACGGGTTTTCACGGGATTTTACGGGCAAAAGCCCCGTAATTGCCGCAATGATCGGGCCGGATGGACAGAGTCCGGGCGCATGTTCTTCACCTGTTCATGGTCGGGCTGCGGGGTGGCGCGGGAAAATGCGGGTCAGCGCGCCGGCTGGGCGGGCGCGGGCGCGGCGGCAGGCGCAGCGCCGGCAGCGGGCGGTGTGCCGGCGGGGGCAGCGGCCTGATCCTGGGTCGCGGGCGCAGCCGGGGTGACGCCGATTTCGGCCAGCGGCTCGCTGGGCGCGGCGGTGACATTGGCCATCATGTTGGCGACCGCCTGGCCGGAGCGCACGTCTTCCGCCGCCACCGGACCGGCTTCGGGCCGGACCTTGGCGGATTCGAAAATCGCGGTCGAAACCGCGACAATCAGCAGCACGGCGGCCAGGCCGGTCAGGCCGACGCGCACGCGCTGCATGCGGACCTGCGTGTCTTCAGGCATCGGCACAGGGTAACGCGTTCGGCGGCAAAGTGAAAGCCGCTTGGTCAGGCGGGGCGAATCGGGGGCGAATCAGCCCTGCTGCCGCCAGCCGGGCACCGCCAGCCCCTTGGCCGCCAGCCATTCCGGATTGTGCAGCGTCGACAGATAGCGGAAGCCGGTGTCGCACAGGATGGTCACGATGCGCTTGCCCGGCCCGAGCCGGCGGGCGAGCGCCATCGCGCCCGCCACGTTGATGCCCGACGACAGCCCGAGGCACAGCCCCTCGTCGCGCAGCAGCTCGTGCACCAGCGCCAGCCCCTCGGCATCGGAAATGCGGAACTGCATGTCGATCGGCGCGCCGTCCAGATTGGCGGTGATCCGCCCCTGGCCGATGCCTTCGGCGACCGAACTGCCCTCGGCCTTCAGCTCGCCGCACTCATAATAGCTGAACAGGGCCGCGCCATGCGGATCGGTGAGCGCGATCGTCACCGCCGGGTCATGCGCCTTCAGCCCCATGCCGACGCCGGCCAGCGTCCCGCCGGTGCCGACCGCGCAGGTAAAGCCGTCAATCTGCCCGCCCATCTGCTCCCAGATTTCCTCCGCCGTCGTGCGGATATGGACATGGCGGTTGGCGACATTGTCGAACTGATTGGCCCAGAAGGCGCCGGGCGTTTCCTCGGCGATGCGGCGCGAGGTGTGGACGAAATGCTGCGGGCTGGCATAGGGTGCGGCGGGCACCAGCACCAGCTCCGCCCCCAGCGCGCGCAGCGTGTCCATCTTCTCCCGGCTCTGCGTCTCGGGCATGACGATGATGGTCTTATAGCCCTTGGCATTGCCGACCAGCGCCAGCCCGATGCCGGTATTGCCCGCCGTCCCCTCGACAATCGTGCCGCCCGGCCCGATCAGCCCGCGCGCCTCGGCATCTTCGATGATGCCCAGCGCCGCCCGGTCCTTCACCGACGCGCCGGGATTGTAGAACTCGCATTTGCCGTAAATGTCGCAGCCCGTGGCCGCGCTCGGCCCGGCGAGCCGCACCAGCGGGGTGTTGCCGATCAGGGCAAGGGTGTCGGAACGGATCATGGCCCAGACCTAGGCAGCGCACCGCATCAGGGCAAGCGGGCTTGTCTTGGGCGCGGCCAAGCCGACATTGCGCGCGATGCGCGCCGCCTGTTTTCCCCCGGTCGTCGATCCGCACACGCGGCTGCTGCTGCTCGGCAGCCTGCCGGGGCGCGCGTCGCTGGCGGCGGGGCGCTATTATGCGCATCCGCGCAACCTGTTCTGGCGGCTGGCGGGGGAAGCGCTGGGCGTCGATCTGGTCGCGCTCGATTATGACGCGCGGCTGGCGGCTCTGCGCGCACGCGGCGTCGGGCTGTGGGACGTGATCGCCGATGCCGACCGCCCCGGCAGCCTTGATGCCGCGATCCGGGCGGCGAGCGCCAATGATCTGGCCGCGCTGTGCCGCACCCTGCCCCGGCTGGCCGCTGTCGCGTTCAACGGCGCGACCGCCGCGCGGATCGGCCGCGCGCGGCTGGCGGGGGTGCTGCATCTGCGGCTGATCGACCTGCCATCGTCCAGCCCGGCCTATGCGGCCCTGCCCTACCCGGCAAAACGCGACCGCTGGGCGGTGATTGCCGGCCTTGCCGCGCCGCCTGCCAGTCCAGCCGGTGGCAACGGGCGGGGTGACGAAGCCGAAGCACATCGCTAAAGGGCCGGGCATGTCCGCGATCACGCCCGAAACCGTCGCCGAACACGGCCTGTCTCCTGATGAATATCAGCGCGTCCTGACCGCGCTCGGCCGGGAGCCGAACCTGACCGAACTCGGCATTTTCTCGGTGATGTGGTCTGAGCATTGCTCCTACAAATCCTCGCGCATCCATCTGAAGAAGCTGCCGACCAAGGCCCCCTGGGTGATCCAGGGCCCGGGCGAGAATGCCGGTGTGATCGACATTGGCGACGGGCTGGCGGCGATCTTCAAGATGGAGAGCCACAACCACCCGTCCTATATCGAGCCGTATCAGGGCGCAGCGACGGGCGTGGGCGGCATTTTGCGCGACGTGTTCACCATGGGCGCGCGGCCGGTGGCCAATATGAACGCGCTGCGGTTCGGCCGGCCCGACCATCCCAAGATGCGCCACCTGATCGCCGGCGTCGTCCACGGCATTGGCGGCTATGGCAATTGCGTCGGCGTGCCGACTGTGGGCGGCGAGGTAAACTTCCACCCCGCCTATGACGGCAACATTCTGGTCAACGCGATGACGGTCGGCGTCGCGCGCACCGACCGGATTTTCTATTCGGCCGCCGCCGGCATCGGCAATCCGGTCGTTTATGTCGGCTCCAAGACCGGGCGCGACGGCATTCATGGCGCGACCATGGCCTCGGCCGATTTCTCCGAGGATTCGGAGGAAAAGCGCCCGACCGTGCAGGTCGGCGATCCGTTCACCGAAAAGCTGCTGATCGAGGCGTGCCTCGAGCTGATGGCGTCGGACGCCATCGTCGCCATTCAGGACATGGGCGCGGCGGGCCTCACCTCCTCCTCGGTCGAAATGGCCTCCAAGGGCGGCGTCGGCATCGAGCTGGACATGGATACGGTGCCGTGCCGCGAAACCGGCATGACGCCCTATGAAATGATGCTGTCGGAAAGCCAGGAGCGGATGCTGATGGTGCTCAAGCCCGGCCGCGAGGCCGAGGCGGAGGCGATTTTCCGCAAATGGGAACTGGATTTCGCGGTCATCGGTCGGATCACCGACACCGGCCGGCTGGTGCTGAAATGGCAGGGCGCGACCGCGGCCGACATTCCGCTCGGCCCGCTCGGCGACGACGCCCCGGTCTATGACCGGCCGCACGTGCCGACGCCGCCGCGCGCGCCGCTCGCCAATGTGCCGGAAAGCGTCGACATCACCGGCGAGCTGAAGGCGCTGCTCGCCTCGCCCGACCTCGCCAGCCGGCGATGGATCTGGGAACAATATGACCATATGGTCGGGGCCGACACCGTGCAGCGCCCCGGGGGCGACGCGGCGGTCGTGCGCGTCCACGGCACCGCCAAGGGGCTGGCGATCACCACCGACTGCACGCCGCGCTACTGCTTTGCCGATCCGGTGATGGGTGGCCGGCAGGCGATTGCCGAGGCGTTCCGCAACCTGTGCGCGGTCGGCGCGCGGCCGCTTGCCACCACCGACTGCATGAACTTCGGCAACCCGCAGCGGCCCGAGATCATGGGCCAGTTTGTCGGCTGCATCGAGGGGATGGCCGAGGCGTGCGCCGCACTCGACATGCCGATCGTGTCGGGCAATGTCTCGCTCTACAACGAAACCAAGAATGACGACGGCTCGGGCAGCGCGATCCTGCCGACGCCGGCGATCGGCGCGGTCGGCCTGCTCGATGACTGGTCGCGGTCGATGACCATTGCGTTCAAGGGCGTGGGCGACATCATCCTCGTCGTCGGCGAACGTTCGGGCCATCTCGGCCAGTCGCTGTGGCTGCGCGAAATCCATGGCCGCGAGGACGGCCCGCCGCCGCCGGTCGATCTGGCCGCCGAACGCCGCGCGGGCGAACTGGTGCGCGCGGCGATCGAGCATGGCCATGTCACCGCCGCGCATGACGTGTCGGATGGCGGCATCGCGGTCGCCATCGCCGAAATGGCGCTGGCCAGCGGCATCGGCGCGATCATCGACAAGCCCCAGCCGTTCGACTGTGCGCGCTCCTTCTTCGGCGAGGATCAGGGGCTGTATATCGTGACTGTCGAGGACGGCGCGCTGATCGAGTTTCTGGCGACGGCCGATGCCGCCGGCGTGCCGGTCGAGCCGCTTGGCCGCACCATCCGGTCGCGGATCATTTTCGAGCGCCCGGACCGCGACTGCGCGATCACGCTCGATGAGCTGCGCGCCGCGCATGAGGGGTTCTTCCCGGCGCTGATGGGTCAGGCCGGCTAAAGCATTTTCAAGCCGGGTTGAATGACCCGGCGACCCGGAAAGTGCTGCAAATCAAAGGTCTGGAGCATCATGGCAGGGGCGGCCCCGCAAGCGGCCGCTCCGCCGGTCAGACCGAGAAGCTTGCGCCGCAGCCACAGCCCGAAGCGGCATTGGGGTTGACGATGCGGAACGCCGCGCCGCCCAGATCCTCGACGAAATCGACCGCCGATCCGCGCACCAGATCAAGGCTGACCGGATCGACGACCAGCGCCACCCCGTCGGTATCGACGCGCACATCATCGGCATCGACCGTCTCGGCCAGGCCATAGCGATACTGGAACCCCGAACAGCCCCCGCCTTCGACCGACAGGCGCAGGATCGCGGGCTTGCCCTGACGCTGGGCGATGGCGGCGACGCGCGCGGCCGCTGACGGGGTCAGTTGAATCGGATCGGTCATGTCCGATTATCTAGGGGATCACGCCACGCGCGACAACCAGCGGATCGCGCGCGGCGCGGAAAGCCGGCGCACCCGGTTAAGCGTCAGTCGGCGCTGCCGAGTTCCTCGGGACCGCCCTGCGCAAGCCGTGCGGTCATCGCATTGACGCGCTGGCGCATCGCCACCGCATAGCGTTCGGTATCGAGATAGGGCATCGGATCGACCGCGCGGCCGTCCATCCGCACTTCATAATGCAGATGGCTGCCGGTCGACCGACCGGTCGAGCCCATCAGCGCGATCACATCGCCGCGCTTCACCCGCGCGCCCGGCGCGACCATGATGCGCGACAAATGGCCGTAACGGGTCTGAAGCCCCTGGCCATGTTCCAGTTCGACGAGATTGCCATAGCCGCCATACCAGCCGGCACGGCCGACAATGCCGTCGGCGGTGGCATAGATGGGCGTGCCGACCGGGCCGGGAATGTCGACCCCGGCATGCATCGCGGCGGTGCCACGGAACGGATCGGCGCGGACGCCGAAGAACGACGTCAGGGTGAGCGTATCGACCGGCTTGATCGACGGCACCGACATCACGCCATGTTCGGCCTGATCGAGCCGCTTCCACGTCATGAACAGCGCGCGGAACTGGGGATCGGCCTTGGCCGACATCGCATCGGCGCGGCCCGGATCGGCGGCGACGGGGGCGGTGCCCAGCGTCAGGCTGCCAAGGATCAGGGCGGCGGCAAGAACCGGGAGCCGGGTGGCGGTGGCGACGCTGCGGGCGCACACGGCCCACAGGCGCATCCAGCCATGATTGTCGTTCACGAACAAGCGCATCCAAACCCCAGCGACCCTGCGCCCGACACTCACCCCAAGGGCGTTGCCGGACTTTGGAGCCGGCGGACATTCGCCCGTCCGGACCCGTGAATGACCGTCGCGGTCTCCCCCCGCTGCGGTCGATCGGGGTTGTCTGGGGTCGCAGGGTTAATGACAAGCTACCGCATAATAGTCGCGGGGCAGACCGGCCTCGGCGCGCGCCGAGTCGTTGAACGGTGGCTTAACGACCCCGCGAAAATGCGTGGCAACCAGATGCCGCCAATGCGGCGCGGGGTCGAGCCCGCGCGATTCGCACCCCCATTTAAACCAGCGGCTGCCGGCCCCGACATGGCGGACTTCATCGTTCAGGATTCGCGTGAGAATCCGTGTGGTTGCATGGTCGCCAAGCGCGTCGAAGCGGGCGATGGTAGCGGGCGTGACATCCAGCCCGCGCGCCTCCAGCACCATCGGCACGACGGCCAGCCGGGCGAGCGGATCGGCGGCAGTGGCGGTGGCCGCCTGCCACAGCCCGTCATGCGCCGGCAGGTCGCCATAGCGCGCGCCGAGCTGGCCGAGCCGCCGGTCGAGCAGCGCGAAATGCATCGCCTCTTCCGCGCCCACCTGCATCCAGTCGTCGACGAATGCGCGCGGGAACAGCGCGCCGAACCGGCCGATCAGGTCGAACGCCAGATCGATGGCGACGAACTCGATATGCGCCAGCGCATGGATCATCGCCACGCGCGAAGCATCCGATCCCATGCGCCCGCGCTTGGGCATGCGCGCGGGCGGCAGCAGCTCGGGCCGCGCCGGGCGGGCGGGCCGGTCGGGCATCGGCGTTGCAAAGCCGTGCGCGATACGCCCCAGCCGCCATGCCCGTGCCGCCG
>NZ_JAPFGX010000043.1:0-21610 GCF_059803575.1 Sphingomonas sp. URJC2 | reverse complement strand
GGGCCGCTGTCGGGCCGGGCGAGCACCCACAGGCTGATCGCGGGCACGCGCCGCGGTGCCGGGCTGGCGGGCGGGGCGATCCCGGCCGCGGTCGCATCCGCATCTGTATCCGCATCGCCGGGTCCCGCCGGTGTCGGCTCCGGCTTTGGCCGCGACGGGGCAGGTGGCGACGCCACCGGGATGGGGGTGACGCTTGGCTGCGGGACCGCTGGGGGCGGATCGACCGGCGCGCGCGCTGTCACCGATGCACTCGATTCCGTCGACGGCAGGGCCTGTCCGGGTGCCGGCAGGGTCGGCCGAATCGCTGCCGCCCAGCGCCAGGCCGGGCGGGGGGGCGGCGGCACGTCCGGCCACAGCATCGTCAGCCGCACCACCACCCAGGCCAGCACCGTGCCGGCCAGGAAGCGCAGCGGCCCGCCTTTCATTCGGCGGGCTGGACCGTTGGAAAGCGGTGTTCGGTCTTGTCCCAGATCACCGGGCCGCCGCGCGCCTCGCGGACATAGCGGTTGATCGCGGCGCGCGAGGCGGCGATGGAGATGATGTTGGCAATGACCGACCGGGGTATCGAGGCCAGCCCCTCGCGCCAGCCATAGGCGCGGGCGACGAACCAGCCCCGCATCGCCAGCCGCCAGCCGAGCAGCCCCGCGCCCGCCGTGAACAGCCATGCCTCGCCGGGCGCAGGCTGGGGCGCACGGCCGGCAAGCGCCAGCAGCGCCCAGCCGATCATTGCCAGATAGGCGGCGAGGACGATCAGCGCCGCCAGCACCGCGCGCCGGTCGCGCAGCCGCATCCAGCGTTCGGCCAGCCCGCCGCGCCAGCCCAGCCGCCGCCACCCCGACAGCGAGATTCCCGCCAGCCAGCGCGCCTTTTGCCGCACTGCCGTTGCCACCGCATCGGGAAAATGGGCGCGCACCGCGACCGCCTGTCCCCCGGCGCGGCCGGGCAGGCGCACGAACACCCCGCGCCCGCCTGCTTCGGCGATGCGCAGCCCCAGCTCATAATCCTCGGTCACGCTCGCTTCGTCGAACGGCGCGCCGTGCAGCCGCGCGATCCGCATCAGCGCGGCGCGCGAAAAGGCGCAGCCGACGCCCGCCGAGGGCATGGCCGCGCCCACCGCCTCGCGCACCACCAGCTGTTTCATGTGCGATTCGGCAAACTCGTCGGCATAGGTGGACGACACCGCCCGCGCCCAGAAGCCGCGGCCCTGTTCGATCAGCGGCAGCACCGGCAGCTGGACGAGGTCGAAGCGTTCGGAGAGCGCGTCGAACACCCGGATTTCGGCCGAATGGACAACATCTTCGGCATCGTGCAGCACCACCGCCTTCACTCTGACCCCGTCCGCCAGCTCGTCGGCGAGCAGCGCCGCCCACATCGCATTGAGATTGTCGGCCTTGGTCGTCGGGCCGGGGCGCGGGTTGACGACCAGCCGGATGCGGCGGTCGGCGGCGGCCAGCGGGGCGACCGCCGCGGTGGTCGCCGGATCATTGGCATAGCAGCCGACATAGAGGCGGAAATCGGCCCCGTCCCAGCGCCGCACCGCCGTGCTCAGCATCGGCGCGATCACCGCCGATTCCTGCCATGCCGGCACGAACACCGCGATCCTGCCCGGACGGCTGGCGGTCAGGCTGGCGGCATCGGCCGGGGGGAAACGGGTATAGACGGCAAAGCGCCGCCAGCCGGCGCGCGCCAGCCAGATCAGGTCGATCACCAGATCGTCGATCCCGCCGATCAGGATGCCGATCGCGGCGAACAGCGCCAGTTCATGCGTGGCGCGTTCGAGCGTCCACAGCAGCACGTCTGAGGTTCCCACGACTCCCCCCGTTTCGGACCGGCTTTGGTCCGAAACGGGGAGATCGCATGACCGCCGCGCCGGAGTGAGCGGAGAATGATCCGAAGCGGCGGCAAAGCGGGGCTGGCACAAAGCGGCACAGCTGCGCGCGTGCGGCTTTTGCGCCGATTGCATCGGATCGGCCGCTCCAGCCCGGCACGCTCAGGCGTCAGCGCCCGCGCGCCACCGCTTCCTCGATGGCGCTGAACGCCGACTGGCCGGGCGGCGCATCGTCGGGAATAGCGGTGATGAAATAGACGATGCCCGTCCCCGCCGCCGGATCGAGCCACAGGCCCGAGCGCAGGCCATAGGCCTCGCCGGCATGGCCGAAGCGTGGCCGGCCGTCGCCGAACAGCGCGTCGGCACAGCCGGGCAGGCCGCTTTCCAGCCAGTGGACCGCCAGGCCATAGCGGCAGAACAGCCCGGCGCTGCCGCCATGTTCGTCGCCGCCATCGCCGGGATCGGGCGGGTGCGTCCAGACCGGGCCGGTCAGGGTGGCGATCGATCCGGGCGACAGAAAGCCCTCGCCGCCGCGCAGCAGCATCTGCCCGATCCGCGCCAGCCCGGCAGCGGAGATGCGCGCGCCGCCCTGCGGGCTGAACAGCGCGCCATTGCTGCCCGGCCGATAACGCTCAAGCGCACAGGGCGTGCCCGGATCGCGCCGCACCGGGCAGTCGGGCCGCCGCCCGCCCAGCTGGTCGGCCCGGCCCCGGCCATCGGCCCCGATCAGCGGCACGGCGCGCGCCACCGCCTCGTCCGGGCAGGTCGTCCAGTTGAAACAGGCCGTGATCCCCAGCGGCGCGAACACCAGCCGCGCCATCAGCCGGTCGAACCGCTCGCCGGTCGCCGCCTCCATCACCCCGGCGATCACCGGAAAGTTGAGATTGGCATAGGCGAACCAGTCGCCCGGGCCATGGTCCGGGTTCCAGGCCGCCGGATCGGCAAGCGCGTCCCGAAGGCTGTGGCCGAGCGGCAGCGCATAATCGATCCCGTCCACCAGCCCGGCGCGGTGCGACAGCAACAGCCTGAGCGTCACCGGCCGGTCGGGAAAGCGCGGGTGCCGGACCGCAAAGCCCAAGTGCGCCGAGACATCGGCATCAAGGCCGAGCCGGCCCTGTTCGACGAGCCGCATGACGCCAAGCGCGGTCAGCAGCTTGGAGATCGAGGCGATGCGCACCGGATCGTCGATCGTCGCCCCGATTTCGCGCGCGGCCCCCAGCCGGTCGCGGTCGAACGCCAGGCTGACGGTGATGCGCCGGGCGGGCGCGGCATCGGGCTGCGCGATAGCCCGGCCCGGCAGCAGCAGCGCGCTCAGGACGATCAGGGCGGCGATGAACGGGCGGGGCGGTCGCGGCATCCGCTGAGGCTGGCCGGTCGCTGCCGTCCATGCAAGGATCGCCGGGCCGCTTCTGGTGCGGGCGCGTGAAAAGGCGGGGAAAATGACGAGGGAGATGGCGGGGAAGATGGCGGGGTCCGGTCGGCTGATCTTCGTCTACAATGCCCGTGCCGGGCTGGCGGCGGGCGCGCTCGATAGCCTGCACAAGCTGTTCAGCCCCGCTACCTATCCGTGCAGCCTGTGCGCGGTCACCCATGGGCTGGTGCGCGCCGATCCGCGCTGGCGGGCGTGGCTGCGCACCGCGCGTTACGAGGCGGTGTTTCACCACCGCCCCGATTTCCGCGCCGCCTATCCGGCCTTTGCCGATCTGCCGCTGCCCGCCGTGCTCGTGGATCGTGGCGACGGGCCGGCGGTGCTGCTGTCCGCCGCCGATCTGGCCGCGATCACCACGCCCGAGGCGCTGATCGCGGCCATTGACCGGCAGGCGGGCTGACCGCTCAGCGCGGCTGGAGCAGGTCGAGCGCGGCGATGGTCATCGCCTCCGCGCCCAGCCGCACCGAGGGTTCGGGGTCGATGCGGAACAAGGGCGAATGGTGCGACGGCACCGGCGCGCCGCCCTTGGCCTCGGCCGCAATCGCCGCCGGGGGGGTGCCGCCGACCGCGAAATAATAGCCTTTCACCCCGTGCTTCGCCTCGACCAGATAGGCGAAATCCTCCGCCCCCATGCCGGTCTGTTCGAACGGCACCACCGCCGCATCGCCAAGCGCGGTGCGGAACCGGGCGTTGAGCCGGCGGGCGAGCGCGGCATCGTTGATCGTCGTCGGCGTGCCTTCGATCACCTTGACCTCGGGCAGCTTGTCTTCGGGCAGGCCGTTGGCGCGGCCAATCCCTTCGGCGACGCGGCGGATGCCCGCGATCAGCTGGGCGCGGGTTTCCTCGTCATTGGCGCGCACGGTGATCTGCAGATCGGCCCGGTCGGAGATGATGTTGTGCTTGAGCCCGGCATGAAACGCGCCGACCGTGATCACCCCGGGGCGCAGCGGCGGCCGGTCGCGGCTGATCACGCCCTGCAGCGCGGTCACGATCTGCGCGCCGATATAGACGGGATCCTTGCCCTGATGCGGGCTTGCGCCATGCGCGCCGACGCCGTGCACGGTCACGTTGACGCTGTCGGACGAGGAATATTGGATGCCCTCGGCCGCGCTCACCGTCCCGGTCGGCAGCTGTGCGGCGACATGGAAGGCCAGTGCATAATCGGGCTTGGGGAAGCGGGTGTAGAGCCCGTCGTCGATCATCGCCTTCGCGCCGCCGACACGCTCTTCGGCCGGCTGGACGATGAAGATCGCCGTGCCGCGCCATTCGCCGCGCCGGGCGGCGAGCTGGCGCGCGGTGCCGACCATCGCGGTGATGTGCACATCATGCCCGCAGGCATGCATCACCGGGGCCTCGACGCCGTCCACGCCCACCTGCCGCGCCTTGCTGGCATTGGGCAGGCCCGATTTTTCCTCGACCGGCAGCCCGTCCATGTCGGCGCGCAGCAGCACGACCGGCCCGTCGCCATTTTTGAGCACGCCGACCACGCCGGTGCCGCCGACCTTTTCGGTGACCGTCATGCCCGGCACGGCGCGCAGTTCCTTCGCCATGCGCGCGGCGGTGTTGACTTCGCGGAACGACAATTCGGGATTGCGGTGGAACCAGTCCCACAGCGCGCCGAGCGAGGCATCATAATCGGCCTTCACCGCCGTGCGGATCTCGCCCGGTCCAGAGGCGTTTTGAGCGGCGTTCTGGGCAGCGGCGGGGCTGGCGGGCAGCAGGGCGATGGCGGCGGCCGCCAGCAACAGGTCACGCATGGTCGTTTCTCTCCCTTATTTCCCTTGGCTATTTCCCTGGGCGGGCGCGGCGGCGCCCTTGCATTCGCCGATCCGCGTGCCGACCGCCTCGGTCGCCAGCGTCATCACCTCGGTCTTGCCATTGGCCTCCGACCGCGCCTCGACCGCCGTTTTCACCTGATAGGCTTCGGGGGAATAGCGGCCGTTGATCCGCGTCACGACGCCGCCGCCGCGCGGGTCGGCGCAGCGCAGCACCGCGTCGATCCGGCCATTGCCGAGCGCGAACCGGTCATAGCTGCAATTGTTGCCCGACTTGCCGGTGAACAGCTCGCCCGACGGCTTGGCCGCCTCTTCGGGCGTCACGCAATATTCGACTTTCACCGTCTGCTGCATCGCGGTCTTCACCTGCGCGGCGACCTGTTCGGGCACGCCTTCCAGTTTCACGTCGCTGACGGTGGAGCTGATCTGCCAGCGGCCGGGCGCGATGCGTGCTTCCTCGGCCAGCCCGGATTCAGCCATCTGGTTGCTGACCTCGGCAAAGCTCACATTTTCGGCCTTCACTTGCGGTTCGCTGCTGCACGCGGCCAGCGCCAGCGGGGCCAGCGCGAGGCAGAGCAGGGCTGGCGTTGATCCTTTCATCGGTATTTCTCCCCCTTGCCCGCGCCCGGCGTTGCGGCGCGTGGCGGGGGCGACCATATCGGCTTGCGATGGCGATTCAAATCCGCACCACGCTCGATGAGCCGGAGACCGGTCAGGCGTTCGTCCCGCACCGCCCGGCGCGGCCCGAAAAGTCCGAGGGCGGCCGCCCGTTCCGGCTGGTGTCGGACTATGCCCCGGCCGGCGACCAGCCTCAGGCGATTGCCGAGCTGGTGGCGGCGGCCGAGGCGCGGGAGCGCGATCAGGTGCTGCTGGGCGTCACCGGATCGGGCAAGACCTTCACCATGGCCAAGGTGATCGAGCAGTTGCAGCGCCCCGCGCTCGTGCTCGCGCCCAACAAGATCCTCGCCGCGCAGCTTTATGGCGAGTTCAAGTCGTTCTTTCCCGAAAACGCCGTCGAATATTTCGTCAGCTATTACGATTATTACCAGCCCGAGGCCTATGTGCCGCGGACCGACACCTATATCGAGAAGGAAAGCTCGATCAACGAAGCGATCGACCGGATGCGCCATTCGGCCACCCGCTCGCTGCTGGAGCGCGACGATGTGCTGATCGTCGCCTCGGTGTCGTGTCTCTACGGCATCGGCTCGGTCGAGACCTATTCGGCGATGACCTTCGCGCTGCGCAAGGGGCAGGGGGCCGATCAGGCCGAGATCGTGCGCAAGCTCGTAGCGCTCCAGTATAAGCGCAACGACGCCGCCTTTGCGCGCGGCGCGTTCCGCGTGCGCGGCGACACGATCGAGCTGTTTCCCTCGCACTACGAGGACACGGCCTGGCGCATCACCTTTTTCGGCGACGAGATCGAGGAGATTGTCGAGTTCGATCCGCTGACCGGCAAGAAGGTCGCGACGCTCGATTATGTGAAGATCTACGCCAACTCGCACTATGTCACCCCCGGCCCGACGCTCAAACAGGCGACCGAGGCGATCCGCCACGAACTGGCCGAGCGGCTGAAGGAGCTGGTCGCCGAGGGCAAGCTGCTCGAGGCGCAGCGGCTGGAGCAGCGCACCAATTTCGATCTGGAGATGATCGCCGCCACCGGGTCGTGCGCGGGGATCGAGAATTACAGCCGCTTCCTGACCGGGCGGCTGCCCGGCGAGCCGCCGCCGACGCTGTTCGAATATCTGCCCGAAAATGCGCTGCTGTTCGTCGATGAAAGCCATGTCACCATCGGCCAGATCAACGGGATGAGCCGGGGCGACCATCGCCGCAAGCTGACGCTGGCCGAATATGGCTTTCGCCTGCCCTCGGCGATCGACAACCGCCCGCTGCGCTTCAACGAATGGGAGGCGATGCGCCCCCAGACCGTCTATGTCTCGGCCACGCCCGGCGGCTGGGAAATGGAACAGACCGGCGGCGCGTTCGTCGAACAGGTGATCCGCCCGACCGGGCTGATCGATCCGCCGGTCGAGATCCGGCCGGTCGAGGATCAGGTCGACGATCTGGTCAATGAATGCCGGATCGTCGCGCAGCAGGGCTTTCGCGCGCTGGTGACGACGCTCACCAAGCGCATGGCCGAGGATCTGACCGAATATCTGCACGAAGCCGGGCTCAAGGTCCGCTACATGCATTCCGATGTCGAGACGCTGGAGCGCATCGAGCTGATCCGCGACCTGCGGCTCGGCGTTTATGACGTGCTGGTCGGCATCAACCTGCTGCGCGAGGGGCTGGATATCCCCGAATGCGGGCTGGTCGCGATCCTCGACGCCGACAAGGAAGGGTTTCTGCGCTCCGAAACCTCGCTGATCCAGACCATCGGCCGCGCGGCGCGCAATGCCGAGGGGCGGGTGATCCTTTATGCCGACAGCATCACCGGATCGATGGAGCGGGCGATGCGCGAGACCGAGCGCCGCCGCGCCAAGCAGATCGCCTATAACGAGGCGCATGGCATCACGCCGCAGACGGTGCGGCGCAATATCGGCGATGTCATCGCCCATATCGCCGCCAAGGATTCGGTGCTGGTCGAAATCGGCGACGAGGACGCGCCCCGCCACCTCGTCGGCCATAATCTGCGCGCCTATATCGAAGAGCTTGAGAAGAAGATGCGCGATGCCGCCGCCAATCTCGAGTTCGAGGAGGCCGCGCGCATCCGCGACGAGATCCGCCAGCTCGAACAGGCCGAACTCGGCCTGCCCGCCGACGAGCACAAGGCCCCGGTGATGGGCCGGTCCAACGAAGGCAAGCCGGGGACGCGCAAGACCCGGTTCGGCAACCAGCAACAGGCGCGCGCCGCCCGCCGCACCCGCCGCTGATGCGGCCCGGTTCGTCGCCCGGCCCGGTTGTCACCGCGGCAACCAGCCGCCATGCCGAGGCCGTTCAGGGCCGTGAGGGAGGAAATCGGGTGCGTCGTTCCGCTGTGGCCGCAGCTTTTGTGCCGGGCGCGGTGCTGGCCCTGTCCGCCTGTGTCGCGCCGCCCAGGCCCGCACCGCCGACCGCGCCGCCGGTGATCGTCATGCCCCCGGCCCCCGCACCGCAGGCGCGCAGTGCCGATTGGCGCGACTGGCCGGCGACGCCGGGCGACTGGCGCTATCGCCGCCTCGCCGGGGCGACGGCGGCCGAATATGGCGATGCCCGCGCCGTGCATGTCGCGCTGCGCTGCGAGGCCGGGCGGCTGCGCCTCGTCTGGCCCGCCGCGCGGCCCGGCGGGGTGCGGATCGTCACCACCTCGGCTGACACCAGCCGGGCTGGCGTGCCCGCACCCGAAGGCGGGGTGCAGCTGCTGTTCGACGGGCGCGATCCGCTGCTCGACGCGATGGCGTTCAGCCGGGGGCGGTTCGTGCTGCAAGCGGAGGGGGCAGAGCTGGTGCTGCCGGCCTGGCCCGAACTGTCGCGCGTGATCGAGGATTGCCGCGCGGCCAGCGGGGAATGAACACTCCTCCGATAAATATTTTTGCGCAAGTCTTGATCGCCGCGACTCGCCCAACCTAGATTCATGGTGCGGGCCAACCGGTTCGCGCTGGCTTCAACAAGCGAAAGGAGGTGATCCGATGTCTCATGGTTCAGCAGAGAGGTCGGTCAAGTCCGTTCGGGAGCTGCGCGCCTGATCAAAGGCTGCAGCCTTAAGGCTTCCGGAGGCGGCACTTCCGGCCGCTGACCATGTAGAAAGAGCCGTCGGGCACCTGCCCGGCGGCTCTTTTTCTGTTGGGAAGACCGGCACCGGCCCGCCCCCGCGCCGTGAGGCGCGCAAAACCGCCCCTCAGCGCCGCTTTCCGGCCCGGTCGCGTTCGAGCAGTTCCTCGCGCACGCGCAGGCCGCGAATGGCGAGGTTGATTTCGATCAGGAACAGCACCAGCCCAGTGACGAGCAGCGCCATGGCGAGGATGAACGACAGCGCGACCGCGACCCGGTAGGCCAGCCCCGCCAGCTGGGTGACGAACAGCAGGGCGACGAGCAGGCAGATGGCGATCGCGCTGGCGACGTTGAACGAGATCGCGGCGTTGACGAGCGCGATCCGCCGGTCGATCAGCCGCAGCTCCTCGACATGGCGGTCATGCTCGTCGCCGGTGGTCGCGCCGTGCAGATCGGCGAGCACGCGCGACCGGTCGACGATGCGCGCCAGCCGCCCGGTCAGCACGTTCAGAAACGCGCCGATCCCGGCGAGCAGGAACACCGGCGCGATCGCCAGCTGGATCGTCTGGGCGATGTTCGAAATAGCCGGCAGATGCATCATCACCGCCAAGGCATCGCCCGCTTCACCGCCAGCGGTCAAGCGCGGGGCTATTCAGGCGGGGACAGGCCTTCAGGCGGGGATGGGGGTCTCGAACGCCGCGATCCGGGCCTTGAACGCCTCGGGGATCGGCTGCGACCGGCCGCTCGCCAGATCGACGCAGACATAGACCAGTTCGATCTCGGCGCGCAGATCGTCGCCGCCCGGACCGTGCAGCGCGATCATGTTGGTCATGCTGGCGGTGCCGAAGCGCGCCACCCGCACCCAGGCGTCGATTTCCTCGTCCACGCGGATGGGCCGGCGATAGGTAACGAGCGCGCGACCGACATGAAACTCAGGCGTCGCGCCGTCGCCGGGCTTCAGCCCCAGCGCGCGCCAATATTCGACGATCGCCATGTCCGCATAATCGAGATAGCGGGCGTTGAACACGACCGCCTGCGGATCGACCTCGCCATAGCGGACGCGGAACCGGTGCGCGAAGCGGAACCCCTCGGGCATCATCTCAGCCGCGCCCGCCCGGGCCGGGCACATTCATCCCCACCGACCGGAAATAGGCGCGGATCTGGCGGGCGGCCTGACGGATGCGCTGTTCATTCTCGACCATGGCGATGCGCACAAAGCCTTCGCCTTCCTCGCCATAGCCGACGCCCGCGGCCACCGCGACTCCGGCATGGGTGAGCAATTGCTTGGAAAACTCGAGGCTGCCGAGATGCGCGAGCGCGGGCGGCAGCGGGGCCCAGGCGAACATGCTCGCCTTGGGCACCGGAATGTCCCAGCCGGCGCGGCCGAAGCTTTCGACCAGCACGTCGCGGCGCTTGCGGTAAAGCTGCCGGTTCTGCTCGACAATGTCCTGCGGGCCGTTGAGCGCCGCCACCGCCGCCGCCTGAATGGGCGTGAACGCGCCATAATCGAGATAGGATTTGACCCGGGTGAGCGCGGCGATCAGCACCGGATTGCCGACCGCAAAGCCGATCCGCCAGCCGGCCATCGAATAGGTCTTGGACATGGACGTGAACTCGACCGCGACGTCCTTCGCGCCCTTCACTTGCAGGATCGACGGCGTCGGCTTGTCATCGTCGAAATAGATTTCGGAATAAGCGAGATCGGACAGGATCCACAGCCGGTGCTCGCGCGCAAAGGCGACGACGCGCTCGTAAAAGGCGAGGTCGACGGTCTCCGCGGTCGGGTTGGACGGATAGCCCATGACCAGCACCGAGGGCTTGGGCACGGTGAACTTCACCGCCCGCTCCAGCGCCTCGAAATAGCGTTCGTCGGGCGTCGTCGGCACCGAACGGATCGTCGCCCCGGCGATGATGAAGCCGAAGGTGTGGATCGGATAGGACGGGTTGGGGGCAAGCACGACATCGCCGGGGGCGGTGATCGCCTGGGCGAGATTGGCCAGCCCTTCCTTCGACCCGAGGGTGACGACCACCTCGCGCTCGGGGTCCAGATCGACGCCGAAGCGCCGGCCATAATAGGCCGCATGGGCGCGGCGCAGCCCCGGAATGCCCTTGGACGCCGAATAGCCATGGGCGTCGGGCTTGCGCGCCACCTCGCACAGCTTTTCGATCACATGCGGCGGCGGCGGCAGATCGGGATTGCCCATCCCCAGATCGATAATGTCCTCTCCCGCCGCACGTGCGGCCGCACGCATCGCATTGACCTCGGCGATGACATAGGGCGGCAGGCGCTTGATGCGGTAGAAGTCGTTATCCATGCTGACCGTGTATCGGCAGCAGCGGCGCGGGTGAAGCCCCCGGGGCCGCGCGCACGCCCCCCGGCCCGGAAAGGCCCGGCCCAAAAGGCGTGGTTCAAAAAGGTGCGGCCCAAAAAGGCGACGCCCATGCCCGCCTGACGGGGGGCATGGGCGCGCATGAGGGGGGTGACGACAGAACGGCCGGCGGCCAGCGCGGTTCCTCGCCGGGTGCGGGCTTGAGCGGGGCGGGCGGGCTTTCTACCAAGGGGGCATGACCGCGCCCGCTTCCGTCCCGCCTGCACCCGGCGAATTGCCGCCGCTTGCCCGCCTGCTCGGCCTGTCCGGGCTGCTGCCGCAGATATTCGCGGTGGCGGCGCTGCTGATCGGTGGGCTGGACTGGCGCTTCACCGCGCTTGCGCTCGCTTATGCCTATGCCGCGCTGATTCTCAGTTTTCTGGGCGGCCTGTGGTGGGGGCTGGGTGCGCGCGCGCCCGCTGGCGCGCCGGCCTGGCTGTGGATCGCGGCGGTGACACCCTCGCTGATCGCGCTGGTCAGCGCCATTCCCTGGTCGATCGGCGCGCGCTGGCCGGGGCCGTCGCTGGTGCTGATCGGCGGATCGCTGATCGCCGCCCTCGTCGTCGATCTGCGGCTGGTTGCGCGCGGCATTGCCCCGGCGGGCTGGCTGGCGCTCCGGGTGCCGCTGTCGCTGGGGCTGGGCACGCTGACGCTGATCGCCGCTGCGCTGTAAGCTGTGCTGGCCGGGACGAACGGCCGCCGATCCGGCAAATCGCGCATGACCTTTGCCGATGCCGGGGCTAGACTGGCCCGCGACCCGCAGCGAGCACAGGAAGGTCCATGGCCAGCCAGACGCACGATCCCGCCGCCCCGACGCTGGAGGAGTTGCAGCGCTGGACCTGGGTGATCGGCCGCGCCCAGCAGCTGATGCTCGAACATGGCGTCGAGACGATGCTCAGGGCCGCCGAAGCCCCGCCGCCGGGGGCGCTGGCCGCGGCACCCGTGCCGCTGGCGATGCCGGGGCTGGGCGGCATGCGCGATCCCGCCGCACTCGCCCGCGCGGCCGGCGATTTCTGGATGGATGCGCTCAGGCTCTGGACCTGTGCGCTGGGCGGCGGCCTGGCCGGGGACACCGGGGCGGCTCCGGCTCCGGCACGGGGCGACCGGCGTTTCGATGCGCCGGAATGGCGCGATCATCCGACCTATGACCTGATCCGGCAAATGTATCTGCTGATCGGCGACCATCTGCTGCGCGGCGTCGATCTGATCGAGGGGGTGGAGCCGCAGGAGCGCGAAAAGCTGCGCTTTGCGACCCGCACCATGATGGACGCGCTCAGCCCGTCCAATTTCGTGTTCACCAACCCGCTGGTGATGAAGAAGACGCTGGAGACCGGCGGGGAAAATCTGCTGCGCGGGCTTGAACATCTGCTCAAGGATCTGCGCCAGGGTCAGCTCAGCCATGTCGCCGATGGCGCGTTCGAGCTGGGGAAGAACCTTGCCACCACCCCCGGCAAGGTCGTCAAGCGCACCCGGCTGTATGAGCTGATCCAATATGCGCCGACGACGACCGAGGTGTACGAAACCCCGCTCGTCATCTTCCCCCCCTGGATCAACCGCTTCTACATTCTCGACCTCAGCCCCAAGAAAAGCTTCATCCGCTGGGCGGTCGATCAGGGGCTGACGGTGTTCGTCGTCAGCTGGAAATCGGCCGATGCGTCGATGCGCGACGTGACCTGGGACGATTATGTCGCCGCGCAGATCGACGCGGTCGACACGATCCGCGAGCTGCTGGGCGTCGCGGGCGTGCACACGATCGGCTATTGCGTGGCGGGAACGACGCTGGCGGCGACGCTCGCCGTGCTCGCGGCGCGGGGCGAGGCCGACAAGGTCGCCTCGGCGACCTTCTTCACCGCCCAGGTCGATTTCAGCCGCGCGGGCGATCTCAAGCTGTTTGTCGATGATGAGCAGCTGAAGATGCTCGAGGGGCTGGCGCCCGAGGGCTATTTCGACGGGCGCTATATGGCCGCGACCTTCAACCTGCTGCGCGGCCGCGACTTGATCTGGAACTATGTCGTCAACAATTATCTGCTGGGCGAGGATTATCCCCAGTTCGATCTGCTGCACTGGAACGGGGACACCACCAACCTGCCGGCCGCCTGGCACCGCGCCTATCTGGCCGACCTGTACCGCGACAACAAGCTGGTGGTGCCCAAGGCGCTGACCGTGCTCGGCCAGCCGGTCGATCTGCGGCAGGTGCAGACGCCGGCTTATGTGCAGGCGGGGCGTGAGGACCATATCGCCCCGCCCGAATCGGTGTGGAAGATCACCGATCACTTCACCGGCCCGCTGCGCTTCGTGCTGGCCGGATCGGGCCATATCGCCGGGGTGGTGAACCCGCCCTCGGCCGGCAAATATCAATATTGGACCAATGCCCGAAAGGCGGCGTCGCTGGCCGAGTTCGTGGCCGGCGCAACCGAGACGCCGGGCAGCTGGTGGCCGGACTGGATCGGCTGGATCGAGGACCGGTCGCGCGACAAGGTCAGCGCCAAGCGCGCGCGCATCCCCGGCAAGGGGGCGCTGCCCGCGCTTGCCGACGCGCCCGGAGACTATGTCCGCCAGCGGTGATGGGTCCGCCAGCGCTGATGGTTTTTTGTGCAATGCACAAAAAACGGCTTGAACCCGAGCCGCCGACGCATTATTGTGCATTGCAGCAAAACGCTCCGGTCCGGGTTGTCCGGCCCGGCATCGTTCGGGACAGATTGCGATGAGCGCACGGACGACCAAAGCCGGCGGCAAGGCCGCACCGACCAGGACGGCGAAGGCCGCGCCCGCGGTGCCGGCAGCGAAACCGGCCGCCGAAAAGCCGATCGTTGAAAAGCCGGTTGCCAAGATCGCTGCGACCGAGCCGGTCTCCAAGCCCGCCGCGCCGGCGAAAGCCGAAACGGTGAGGGCCGAACCGGTCAAGGCCGAAACGGCCGCACCCGTCATTGCCGCGCCTGTTGCGCCTGCTGCGCCGGCCGTTGCCCCGACCGATCAATCCCTCCCCGCCGCGGGTGTCGCCCCGGCGCCGACCGAAGGACCGAAGATGACCGACACCGTCCACACTGCCGCTGAAACCGCCACCGGCCTTGCCGCCGACGCCCAGGCGCGCGCCCAGGCGATGTTCGCCGAAATGAACGACCGCGCCAAGGCGGCGATGGAGCGTTCGGCCAAGATGCTCGAAGAGCTGGGCGAACTGAACAAGGGCAATATCGAAGCCGTGGTCGAAAGCTCGCGCGTCGCCGCCAAGGCCGCCGAAACGCTCGGCCAGCATGCCGCCGAAACCGCGCGCAAGGGCTTTGAGCAGGCGACCGCCGCGTTCAAGGGCTTTGCTGCGGCCAAGACCCCGACCGAGCTGTTCCAGATGCAGAGCGATTTCATGCGCAAGAGCTTTGACGACATGATCGCCGACGCCGCCAAGACCAGCGAAACCGTGCTGAAGCTGGCCGGTGACGTCATGCAGCCGCTGTCGAACCGCGTCGCGGTGGCGGCGGAGAAGATCAAGACCGTCGCCTGATCGCGTCGCGTCCGATTGCAGGCGGGCCGTTCCCCGGCATAGTCCGGGGGGCGGCCCGCTCCGTTTTCGCCCGGCCCTTGCGGCTGGCCGGGGCGATGCCATATTCTGGGCCTGCCATGATTCAGCACCCGCGCGACATTTGCCCTGTAGCGCCCCTTATGGCGGGCGACGAGGATGATGCCGGCACCGGCCCGGGCACCGGCGTCGGCGTGGCGACGCGCACCCGCGCCAAGCCCAAAAAGCCGTCGCTCTACAAGGTGCTGATGCTCAACGACGACTATACGCCGATGGAGTTCGTCGTCCTGGTGCTCCAGCGTTTCTTCCGCATGGGGATCGAGGATGCGACGCGGGTGATGCTGCACGTCCATCAGAAGGGCGTCGGCGTCTGCGGCATTTTTTCCTACGAAGTGGCGGAGAGCAAGGTGTCGCAGGTCATGGACTTTGCGCGCCAGCACCAGCATCCGTTGCAATGTACGCTCGAGAAAGCCTGACGGCCGGACCGGCCGCCACTTGCGCGCGCCCCCGCACACGTTAAGCACCCGACATGGACCGTATCGTCATTCGTGGCGGCCGCCCGCTTGAGGGCCGCCTGCCGATCTCGGGCGCGAAGAACTCGGCGCTCACCCTGCTGCCCTGCGCGCTGCTGACCGACGAGCCGCTGACGCTGCGCAACCTGCCGCGGCTGGCCGATGTCGACAGCTTTGGCCATCTGCTCAACCAGCTGGGCGTATCGACGACGACCGAGGGCACCCGGCCGGAAGATTTTGGCCGCGTAATGACGATGCGCGCGACCAATCTGACCGCGACGATGGCCCCCTATGACATCGTCCGCAAAATGCGTGCGTCGATCCTCGTGCTCGGGCCGATCCTTGCCCGCGCCGGCGAAGCGACCGTTTCGCTGCCCGGTGGCTGCGCGATCGGCAACCGGCCGATCGACCTGCATCTGAAGGCGCTGGAGTCGATGGGCGCGAAGATCGAGCTGGCGAGCGGCTATGTCCGCGCCTCGGCCCCGGGCGGCCGGCTGCCGGGGGGGATCGTCGATTTCCCGATCGTGTCGGTCGGCGCGACCGAAAATGCGCTGATGGCCGCCGTCACCGCCGCCGGGCGCACGGTGCTCAACAATGCCGCGCGCGAGCCGGAGATCGTCGATCTCTGCCGCTGCCTGATCGCGATGGGCGCGCGAATCGAGGGTGTCGGCACCGAAACCCTGACCATCGACGGCGTGCGCGCGCTGCACGGCGCGACCTATGCGGTGATGCCCGACCGGATCGAGGCCGGCAGCTATGCCTGTGCCGTTGCGATTACCGGCGGCAAGCTCGATCTGGTCGGCGCGCGGGCAAGCGAGATGCGCGCGACCATCGCCGGGCTGACCCAGGCGGGCGTCGAGGTCGAGGAGCTGGCCGATGGCCTGCGCGTCACCGCCTCGGGGCGGCTCAAGGCGCTGTCGGTGTCGACCGCGCCCTATCCGGGCTTTGCCACCGACATGCAGGCACAGTTCATGGCCATGCTGACTCTGGCCGAAGGGTCGAGCGTGCTGACCGAGACGATTTTCGAAAACCGCTACATGCACGTGCCCGAGCTGTCGCGCATGGGCGCGGACATTCAGGTGCGCGGCCGTTCGGCGGTCGTGCACGGCGTGGGCAGCCTGACCGGGGCGCCGGTGATGGCGACCGATCTGCGCGCGTCGATGAGCCTGATCATCGCCGGCCTTGCCGCCCAGGGCGAAACCCAGGTGCGGCGCGTCTATCACCTCGACCGCGGCTATGAGCGGCTGGAGGAAAAGCTGAGCGCGGTGGGCGCGGACATCGAACGCGACAGCGAGGGCTGATCCGGCCCGGCCTTTAGTGTTGCCGCATTTCCCGAGCCGCCGGGTGAATTAACCCGGTTCGAAAATGCGTTGGTCTTTTTGTCTGCCGCATTTTCCGAGTCGCCGGGCGAGTCCACCCGGCTCGAAAATGCTCTTAGAGCCAGACCGACAGGCCGTGCAGCGCAAGGCCGACCAGCCCGCCCACCAGCGTCCCGTTGATGCGGATATATTGCAGGTCGCGGCCGACCGCGTCCTCGACCCGCCGGGTCACCGTCTCGCTGTCCCAGCTGCGGATCGTGTCGCTGACCAGCCTGACCAGCGGATCACCATAGCGCGCGGCAAAGCCGGTCGCCGTGCGCCGGGCAAAGCGGTTGATCGCGCGCTGCAACCGCGGATCGGCGGTCAGGGCGGTGCCCAGCTGCCGGAGCACCGCGCCCAGCCGCCCCGATGCCGCCGCGTCCGGATCGCGCGCGGCGCGCAGCAGCGCCGCCCGCGCCTGTTCCCACAGCCCGTCGATCCACGCGCGCATCGCCGGATTGTCGAGCAGCTCGTCGCGCAGCCGCGCCACCCGCCGCCCCATCGCCGGATCATGTTCCAGATCATAGGCAAGATCGGCCAGCCCCTGATCGATCCGCATCCGCAGCGGATGCGCGGGATCGGCGGCGACATCGTCGATCAGCCGCAACAGCCCGTCGATCAGCTTGTCGGCCAGCGTCTCGTCCAGCCCGGTCCAGCGCAGGATCGATCCGGCGCGGTCATGCACCATCTGGCGGATCACATGTTCATTGGCCTCCAGCGCCCGGCTGGTCCAGCGCAGCAGCCCGTCGATCAGCGGCAGATGCCGGTCCTTCGCCAGCGCCGCCCCCAGCGCCTGGCCGAGCAGCGGGGCCGCATCCAGCCGCCGCAGCCGCGTGTCGATCGCCTCGCGCGCCATGCCGCCAAGGCTGGCGGGGTCGAGCGCTTCGAGCAGATCGGCGGCGAGCCGCGTCGCCCCGTCGCGCACCCGCCCGTCCCCCAGTGTCGGCAGGGTGAGGAAGCGCACCGCCGCGCCCGCCACATCGACGCGCCGCATCCGCCGCGCGACCACTGCAGGGATCAGGAAATGGGTGCGCAGGAACCGGGCCAGCGTGTCGCCGATCCGGTCCTTGTTGCGCGGGATGATCGCCGTGTGCGGGATCGGCAGGCCGAGCGGGTGGCGGAACAGCGCGGTGACCGCGAACCAGTCGGCCAGCCCGCCAACCATCGCGGCTTCGGCAAAGGCGCGGACAAAGCCCAGCGCCGGGGCGAGGTCCGGATAGGCCGGCTCCAGCATGCGCGCGGCGATGAAGGTCGCCGCCATCAGGATCAGCAGCCCGGTCGCCACCAGCCGCATCCGCCTGAGGCCGGCCGCCGCGTCGCGGAACGGGGGCGGCAGGGCCGCGGGCATGGGGCGCGGTGACGGCAAAGGCGGTGATGACAAAGGCGGGGGCACGCTCATGGCCGAGACAAAGCGCGGCCCCCGTTCGGGTTCAACCCCTTATTCCGCCGGCTGGGCCGCACGCCCGCCATCATCGCCCGGGCGGAAGGTGAGCAGCCGCGACAGCCGCCGGCCGACGCGCCGTTCCAGATCATCGGCCAGGCTGAACCCGGCGGGGACGATGATCAGGGTGAGCAGCGTCGACAGGATCAGCCCGCCGATCACCGTCACGCCCATCGGCGCGCGCCATGCACCGTCGCCGGTCAGCGACAGGGCGGTCGGGATCATGCCCGCGACCATCGCCACCGTGGTCATCACGATCGGCTGGGCGCGCTTGTGCCCCGCATCGAGGATCGCCTCGTCCTTGGGCACGCCCTTGCCGATTTCCTCGAGCGCGAAATCGACCAGCAGGATCGAGTTCTTGGCGACGATGCCGAGCAGCATCAACAGGCCGATGAACACCGGCAGCGACACCGGCTGACCGGCAATGTGCAGCGCCAGCGCCGCGCCCAGCGGGGCGAGCAGCAGCGACCCCATGTTGACGAACGGCGGCATCACCCGGCGGTAGAGCAGCACCAGCACCGCAAACACCAGCAGCACGCCGGAGACGACGGCGATCAGGAAGTTCTGGACCAGCTCGGCCTGCCACTTGGCGTCGCCCTGCGTCACCTGCCGGATGCCCTGGGGCAGCCTGGCATAGCTGGGCAGCTTGTTGATCTTGTCCATCGCCTGGCTGTTGATCACGCCGGGGGCGAGATCGGCGCCGATGACTACGCGGCGGATCTGGTTGTAGCGGCGGATCTCGGTCGGCCCGGCGCCGAAGCTGATCTCCGCCACCGCCTTGAGCGGCACCGATCCGCCGGCCGCCGTCGGCACCGGCAGATTCTCGATCGTCGACAGATCGGTCCGCGCCTGTTCGGGCAGCATCACCCGGATCGGGATCTGCCGGTCGGACAGCGAGAATTTGGCGACATTCTGATCGATATCGCCCAGCGTCGCGATGCGGATCGCCTGGCTGAGCGCGCTGGTGGTGACGCCCAGATCGGCGGCGAGGTCGAGCCGCGGCTTGATGAGGATTTCCGGCCGGCTCATGTCGCCTTCGATGCGCGCGGCGCGCACTTCGGACAGCTGACCCATCTCACGCACGATCTTGAGCGCCTGGGCGTTGAGCGCGACCGGATCGTCGCCGCCGATCACGATGGTGATGTCGCGGCCTGAAAAGCCGCCCGACTGCGACTGGAAGCTCACCCGCGCATCGGGAATGGCCGCCAGCTGCGGTTGCAGCGCGCGCTCGAACTCGACGCTTGAACGTTCCCGGCCCTTTTTGAGCGTCAGGAAAATGTCGCCATTGCCGACATTCACATCGGCAAAGGCGGCGGCGACCTCGGGCTGGCGGCCGAGCAGCTCGGCCGCGCGGTCTGTGACGCGCTCGGTCTGGGCAAGGGTCGAGCCGGGGGGCAGCTCGATCTTCACCTGGCTGAAATCGCTGTCCACCGTCGGCTGGAACTGCATCGGCAGGGTCGCAAAGGCGACGATGGTCGCCGCAAAGGATGCAACCGCCAGCCCGACCGTCCACCAGCGATGGCTAAGCGACCAGCGCAGGATCGCCATATAACGGTCCATCAGCCAGCCGCCGCCATGTTCCACCTCGCCATGCGCCTTCAGGAAATAGGCGGCGATCATCGGTGTGATCATGCGCGCGACGCCCAGCGACATCAGCACCGCGACGACGACGGTCATCCCGAACTGGATGAAGAACTGCCCCGAAATCCCCGGCATCAGCGCAACCGGCAGGAACACCGCGACGATCGCCATGGTGGTGGCAAGCACCGCCAGGCCGATTTCGTCGGCGGCGTCGATCGATGCCTGATAGGCGCTTTTGCCCATGCGCATGTGGCGGACGATGTTCTCGATCTCGACGATGGCATCGTCGACCAGCACGCCCGACACCAGGCTCAGCGCCAGCAGGCTGAGATTGTTGAGCGTAAAGCCCATCAGATCCATGAACCAGAAGGCCGGAATCGCCGACAGCGGAATGGCGAGCGCGGAAATGACGGTCGCCCGGAAATCGCGCAGGAACAGGAACACGACGACGACGGCCAGCACCGCGCCCTCGAACATCGACCAGATCGACGATTTATACTGTTCCTTCACATAGTCGGTGCGCGTGAACAGGATGCTGAACTTGACCTTGGGATTGGCCTTTTCCAGCGCGCGCAGCACCTTTTCGGCCTCGTCATGGATGGTGACGTCGGACGCCCCCTTGGCCTTGGCGATCGAGAAACTGAGCACCTGCCGGCCATTCATCTTGGCGAGGCTGCGCTGTTCGGCATAGCTGTCGCGCACGGTGGCGATGTCGGCCAGCCGGACGCGACGCCCGCCGCCGACCGAGATTTCGGTCTGGCCGAGCTGATAGGCGGTCGCGGCATTGCCGAGCACGCGCACCGCCTGTTCCGATCCGGCGATCTGCGCGCGGCCGCCGGCGGCATTCAGGTTGATCTGGCGCAGCTGGAGATTGACCTGGGCAGCGGTCAGCCCCTGCGCCTGCATGCGCGCCGGGTCCAGGATCACGCGGATCTCGCGGTTGACCCCGCCCGAACGGCGCACCTGCGCCATGCCGCCAATGCCCAGCAGCTGCTTGGCAACGGTGTTGTCGACATACCAGGACAGCTCTTCGAGCGTCATGTCGACGGCCTCGGCCGAATAATAGGTCACCGGCCCGCCGGCGATGTCGATGCGCGCGACCTGCGGTTCCAGAATGCCTTCGGGCAGGTCGCCGCGGATGTTGGACACCGCCTGGTTCACGTCGTTGAACGCGCGGTCGACAGGGGTGCCGATCGCGAACTGCACCATCGTGCGGCTGTTGCCTTCGCTGACATAGGACGAGATTTCATCGACGCCCGAAATGCCGCGCACCGCCGCCTCGACCCGCTGCGTGACTTGGGTTTCCAGCTCGGTCGGCGCGGCCCCGGGCTGGGCGACCACGACCTGCACGGCCGGGAAGCTGATGTCGGGATTCTCGTTGACGTCCATCCGCCAGAAGGCGACCAGACCGGCCAGCGTCAGCGCGACGAACAGGACGATGGGCGGCACCGGGTTGCGGATCGACCAGGCCGAGATGTTGCGAAAGCTCATCGCGCTTATTCCCTCAGCTGTGTTCAGCGCCGCGCCGCGTTGACGCGCTCGGGCACCACCGTCTCGCCCGGATTGATGAATGCACCGGCCGACAGCACCACCTGTTCGGTGCCGTTCAGGCCGTCGATGATCGCGATGCCCTGGTCGCCCACCTGGCCGGTGCGCACGGCCCGGCGCGCGACCTTGTTCGCCCCGTCGACGACATAGACGAAGTTGCCGTTGCCGTCGCTCAGCACCGCCGATTCGGGCAGCACGGGGGCTTCGATGTTGCCGGTGACCAGATCGGTCCGGGCAAAGCCGCCCGGGCGCAGCGCCGGATCATAGGCGAGCGCGACGCGCGCCGTGCCCTGGCGGGTGTTGGGATCGATGATCGGCGACACCTGCCACACCTCGCCGGTGAACGACCGGGTCGATCCGACCGGCGTCACCGTCGCGCGGACGCCGGGGCGGAGCGCCGCCAGATCCGATTCGGCCAGCTGGGCGCGCAGCTCCATCTGGCCGCCGGCGGCGATGCGGAACAGCACGCCGCTGCCGGCGCCCACCACCTGACCCGGCTCGACCGCGCGGGTCAGCACCAGCCCGGCGGCCGGGGCGCGAATGTCCAGCCGCCCGGTGCGCGCCCGCGCCT
>NZ_JAPFGX010000042.1:0-22543 GCF_059803575.1 Sphingomonas sp. URJC2 | reverse complement strand
TAACGCGGTGCTCGTCCATCCCCGCACTTCAACCACCGCCCCCGAGCCAAGCAAGGTGCCGTCAGAACACCGCTTACCAATAAAGCTCTCGATGTAGCCGTTCTGCATCGGCTTGCCCGGAGCGATGTAGTGCCACTCCACGCCGATCTGACCGCACCACGCGAGCACGGCATTGCTGGTGAGCTCGGTGCCATTATCGCTGACGATCATCCCCGGCTTGCCGCGCTGTCCGATCAGCTGGGTCAGCTCACGCACGACACGGTGCCCCGAGATGGAGGTATCCGGCACCGCGGCCAGGCACTCCCTGGTCACGTCATCGACCACGTTCAGCACACGGAACCGCCTGCCAGAGGCCATCTGGTCATGAACGAATTCCAGGCTCCAGCGCTGGTTCGGCAGGGCCAGCACCGGAGCCGGCGCTCTGGTGCCGACAGCACGCTTGCGGCTGCGTCGCCGCCTTACCGCAAGCCCTTCCTCCCGATACAGCCGCTGGGTCCTCTTGCGGTTGATCATCACCCCGTCTCGCCGCAGCAGGATGTGCAAACGGCGATAGCCGAACCGGCGTCGTTGGTTGGCCAGCCCGCGCAGCTTCTCGCGCAGGGCAGCGTCATCGTCCCGTGTGGAACGGTAACGCACGCTCTTGCGATCGGCATCGATGACACGGCACGCCCGCCGCTCGCTCATCCCGTGGCACGCTTGGAGATGAGCGGCAGCTTCCCGCTTTGCAGCGGGCGTCACCACTTTTTTGAAAGAAGGTCCTTCAATGCGACGTTGTCCAGCATCGCATCGGCCAGCAGCCGCTTGAGCTTGGCGTTCTCGCTCTCGAGTTCCCGCAACCGCCGGGCCTCGGACACTTCCAGCCCGCCATACTTGGCCTTCCAGTTGTAGATCGTCGCTTCCGAAACCCCGTGCCGCCGGGCCAGATCAGCGGTCTTCGCGCCCGCCTCCGCCTCCTTCAGCACGCCAATGATCTGCTCTTCCGAAAACCTCACACGCTTCATCGTCTGTTCTTCCTCCAGGCCAGACTCTAATCGCTCGTGGAGGAAAATCAGGGAGGCACGTCAACAAAACCGCAGATGCCTACCTCGGCTTCGTCACAATCGCCTCAATCATCTTTTGGGTACCCTTTGTCCACGAGACCTAGATATTGCAGCACTGCGACCTTTAACGAACAGTTACTCATGCCCTGACCAATCGTCCGATTTCGGGCGAGTAGCGATAGGTCGTTATCGAGCGGTCCCGGATACGTTCAACCGCCTCGTCGATCACGGCAAGCGGGACTACAAACCATTCCCGAGGCTTGACCAGATGACCAAAGCGATCTGGAATTGAGAGGTCAAGCTGCGCCGCTGAAAACACTTTGTGGATCAGGCTCTCTAGTTTCTGGCAATTTACCCCGTAAACCTTGTAAGTTGCCACAACTTCCACGCCCGCGAGCAGATATGTTGCACTTTTCTCGGCCCCTGACACGCGGGTTTCGACAGATCCGCTCGTAACACCGATTTTGTGGACCACCTCTCGATGTTCCACGACGAAAGGGTGACTGGATTTGCTTCGCAAAACATAGATGGTGCCGGCTTCCGCTTCACCATCATCCGGTTGGTCGGCGAACAGCGGCCCAGGTGACGGCTCTGTGATCCGCCGACCGGCGTCATCCTCATGCAACTGGCGCTGCAGCGAGCGCATCAGCATGCGGCTTTCTGTGCCATTGTCGAAAATCACGCGGAGCCGGGCGTCCGTGCGCCCCTGCGCATTTGTGAAGACGTCCTCCATCTCGGCGACGTAGCTGATCAGGCCGCCCACGATGAAAAAGGCACCCGGCCGTATTTCAGCTTTCAACTCGAAGGGGCGGGTGACCCGCGTGCCCGACGCCAGCTCAGCCCGCACCTGTTCGAACCGCGGTTGGAAACTGTCGAAGTCGTGGCATTTGTCGCGTCGGGCGATCTCTTCGGCAGCCCGCTTTTCCACCGCTGAGCGGACGTGACGGAGCCGTGTGATGTCATCGCCCTCATCGAGAGACGTCAGCTCGGCGGCCAACTCCTCGATATCGAACTCGGCCCCGCCGGCGGGCATGTCCGTCGCCCCGTCCAGCAACCCGTGCTGATCGAAGGGAGCCAGCAGCTCCCTGCAATCCTGCTGCTCGCGCAGCCGATCGAGCCGGACTGCGTAGAGGCGCTCGAATATGTCGCGATCCTTGCCGTGCTGGGGGGCGTGCCCGTGCTCCTCATAAAAGCGCGAAATGTCCTCAAAGCCCGCGATGATCCGCTCCTCGCGCGGCGTATAGGTTGCAGACTTCTTCGCAGCAGGCGCGAACTCGGCGAGCTCACCCGCCAGCTCATCAAGATCGAAATCACTCATAACGGCCTTCCTCGCGGAAGCGCATAAAGGCAGCGGCACCTTCTGCAAGACGCCGCTCCCAGGCATCGCCCGAGGTGATCGACGGCACGCGTCCGCGCTCCTTCTTGAACTTGACGGCAGCAACGGCGAGGTCCCTCGCTTCCTCTGGCGAGATCTTGGTGCGCTTGGCCGAGATTGCCGCCTGCACCTGTTTGAGCGTGCTTTCGGTCATCGCCTTGGCAAGAACCGCATAGGCCGCGTGCCACGGGTTGATGCTGTCGATCAGGTCGATGTCCAGCTCTCGCACGTCCATCGCATATTGCCGCACGCCGTCCAGCAGGGCCGTGTTTGCACGCTGGTCGCTATCGGTCGCATCGGCAACACCCATCGCCAGCGATTTTGCCTTCTGGGTCAGGTTGAGCGCGGCGATCGCGTGCTGGCGCACTGCCTCCTGATCTTCTGCGCTGAGGTCGGGATAGCGATCCCGGACGATCTTGCCCATGGCCACCTGGGTCATTTCCTGCGGGGCGACATTGTCATCGAACAGGCCGCGTTCGGCCACGCTCTTTTTCTGGACAAAGGCGGCGATCACCTCGTTCAGATCCTGTTCGCAGATGCGCGCCGCTTCGGGGCTTTTGGGCGTGACCAGCCCGGCGATCTCGAAATGATACTGGCCGCGCTCCTCGTTGACGCCGATATTCGCTCTGCCCTGCTGATACCCGCCCGGGCCATAGTCGAAATCGGGCAGCGGCCCCGCGCTTTTGGGGCTGAAGGTAAAGCGCGGGGCCAGCACCTGCTCCATCAGCAGGCTTGCCGCGATCGCCTTCAGCGTATCGTTGATCGCATCCGCAACGGCCGCCTCGGCCGCGTCCGGCTCGGCGATCAGGTTGGTGAAGGTTGCCGTCGCCTTGCCCGGTGCATCACGGGTCGCGCGGCCGATGATCTGCACGATCTCGGTCAGGCTGGAGCGATAGCCGACTGTCAGCGCATGTTCGCACCAGATCCAGTCAAACCCTTCCTTGGCCATGCCGAGCGCAATAATGATGTCGACATGGTCGCGGTCGTTCTTGTGCGCCGGGTCCTTCAGCGCAGCCAGTACCTTCGCCCGTCGGGCAGGATCGCTGTCGTCGACGAGGTCGGCGATCTTGAGCATCCGGCCATCTGGCATCGCCACCAGCTCAAACCCGGTCACTGGATCGGCACCTGTCCATTTGCCGAGATAGTGGAGGATCTCGTTGACCTCGGCCACCTTGTCCTTCGTGCTCTCCCGCGCATTGACCGACGGGATATGCACGATCGTCTTGCGGGTCGGATCGAGGCAGTGCTCGATCGCCTCCAGATAGCGCCCGGTGTAGAAGAAATAGCCGATATCGAGCTGCTTGAGGTGTTGATACCCGTTCAGCTGCTCATAATAGGTGTAGGTGACCGGCTTGAACTTCCCCTCGTCTTCGGGGGTCAGAACCGGGACCGCATCGCCGCGGAAATAGCTGCCGGTCATGGCCACGATATGCACCTTGTCACGTGCAATGAACGCCGCGAGCTGGTTACCGAGCCGGTTGTCCTCGCCGGCCGAAACATGGTGAAACTCGTCCACGGCGATCAGGCGTTGGTCAAAGGCCTCGACCCCGAAGCGCTCCACGGCGAAGCGGAAGGTGGCGTGGGTGCAGACCAACACCCGATCCTCGCTTTCGAGGAATTGGCCGACTGCTTTGATCTTAGACGGATCGGCCTTCTCGTCATCGACCCCGGGCGTGTTGCACAGGTTCCATTTCGGCTTGACCATCCAGTCCGCCCAGAAGCCATAGCGCGACAGCGGCTCATCGCCGAAGCTGCCGCCGATCGACTTCTCCGGCACCACGATGATCGCCTGCCGCAGCCCCTGATTGTGGAGCTTGTCGAGCGCGATGAACATCAGCGCGCGGCTCTTGCCCGAGGCCGGGGGCGACTTGATCAGCAGATATTGCTCACCACGCTTGTTGTAGGCGCGCTCCTGCATCGGGCGCATGCCAAGCTCGTTCGCACTGGTCGAAGCACCGCTGCGGGCGGTCTGGAACGATACGGCGGGGACGGGGCGCGGGGTGGTCATCGCTACCTTCTGAACAGTGAAATATATTCGTCAAACGCAAACAGACGGTTGCGCCGTTGACCAGTCATTTCAACCAGAACCCCGTAGCTGACGAGATCATTGATCAGCGCCGCCGCCGTGTTTGTGGAGCTTCCCGTAATGGCCGTGACCGACTTCACATCGAGGATCGGGCGCGCATACAGATTTTGCATGATCGCATGGGCGTTATCCTGACGACGCGCGCTGAACCTCGGCAAAACTTCGCGCTCGATCCGCTCCTTCAAGGCCAGGATAGCCCGAAACACCCCGGCTGAAGCCCGCGCTGTCTCCTCAACCCCGAAGAGAAAGAAGATGAGCCATTCACGCATATGATTGCCCTGCCGCACCGCCATCAGATGATCGACATAAGCGGTTTTGTTGCGCTCGAAATAGTCTGAGAGGTAAAGCGCGGGCTGGTGGAGCAATCCCTCACTCGCCAGGTAGAGCGAAATCATCAGCCGCCCCAATCGGCCATTGCCATCCAGAAACGGGTGGATCGTTTCGAACTGGTAGTGGGCGATAGCAATTTTGATAAGCGGCGGCACCATGATTGTGCTGTCCTGGAGGAACTTTTCCATGTCGCTCATCAGATCAGGCACATGGTCGTGATGCGGGGGCACAAAAACCGCGTTCTTGAGACTTACCCCAATCCAGTTCTGGCTCACCCGGAACTCTCCGGGCATCTTTTGCTCGCCTCTCACCCCCTGCATCAGGATGGCGTGGGTTTCACGCAGCAGGCGATTGCAGAGCGGCAGCTCGGGCAGGCGATTGATCGAATGGTTGATCGCCTGAATGTAGTTCTGCACCTCTCCCCAGTCGTCGCGCTCTTCGGGGTTGAGATCGTCGGCATTCTTGAACGCATCTTCGATATTCGTCTGCGTGCCCTCGATGCGGCTTGATTGGGTCGCTTCTTTGGCGACATGCATTTGAATAAAAAAGGCAATATCCGGAATGAGCTGAGAGAAAGCGTTGAGCTCACCCAGCGCACGGTCTGCCTGCCCAAGCAGCTGTAGCAGTTCGGGATCGGCAATGACCCAAGGGTGATGGATCGGCTGCGGCAGGAAGGCGCGATATTCATACCGCTGCTCTGGTTCGCCTGCTCGATAGTCCGCCAAATTCATATTTCAGAAACAGCCCCTGATTTTGCGATATGAATTTGCTTATGTCAGGATCGCGCCTTGGCGCAAGCGCTATGTCAGTTTGAGCGGAGTTTTTGATATAGCGAGCTCGCTAATGTGAGAAAGTCGGGATCAAAATTCTCACAGGGTGTTCTCACGCCGCTTTCCCCCCTACGGCCTTTGCGCCGGTCATCCTGGTGTAGAGCTCGAACAGCTTTTCGAGGCGTTCGGTGTCGTTCTTGAAGCGGCGGCCGATGTAGATGCGTTCGAGGGTCTCGTCGTTCTCCTCGTGGGCGCGGCGGAGGTTTTCGGGCATGGTTTCGGGGTCGTAGAGGTCGGCGATGGTCGCGGGGAAGTGCGCCTCGCGCGCGAGGAGGATGTTCTCGGCGCAGGCCGTGAGGTCGGCCTTGTTCTGCTCGGTCAGCTTCGGGAGCGGGAAGGTGTTCCAGCCGAGGGTGTTGGAATACGAGAAGTCCGTCCTCATGCGCACGCAGACTGTCCCGATCCATACCCAATGCAAGCGTGACGCGATGAGCGCCAAGGTCCAAAGCGGTCCGTCGTAGATCGCAAAATTCCGATCACCGATGATTTCTCCCGACGAAGACAGGCCAACTGGAAGAAAATCGCGATTTTCGGAGCTTACGCGAGGGATCACAATCGCCGTTTCGTCACCGCTCTGCCTGACCTCGCCAAAGCGATGTGACAGGCCTGCAAGTTCGTTTGTTGCCGATCGAGACGAACTTGCCCTCAACTTCTTCACAGCATCAAACCGTCTCGCGAGCGGCTCATAGTTTGATGCCTCGGCATGATCATCGCGACCGACCCAGATGCATCGACGCTCAAGCCCACGAATGAACTCTTGGGAACCCAAGAAGCGGCGGATGAATTGCCGCGGGACGCCTGCCTCAGAGGCAAGGGCTTCCGCTTCGTCTCGGGTCAATAGCAAATGACCGCCTTCATTCGGCATGTTGCCGAAGCTCATCTCAGGCAGTTCGTTGAGCGGACGGCTTGACGCCTGAACAATGACGCTTGGCCCGTTCACGAGATACGGGGAGATATTGTCAGCCTGCCGCGACACGGTCTGCCCATCAGTCTCTGAAAAGAGAAGCTTCGGCTCGTGGCTGCGTCGGCGAACGCCTACGATTACTACTGTAACTCCAGCGTTATGAGAGGCGAGGTTTGCCCACTTGAAGCTCGTATGTGCAAAACCGATCTCGCTGCCCGTCCTAAATACCTCGCCCCACAGCGCATCAACTTGACGGCCTTGGCAAATCGAGTTCGTCGAAACGAGAGCGGATTGGGCGGTGGTCCTCAAGCCGTAATCAGCGGCCTTCAAGAACCATCCGGCTACATAATCCAGTGACTTCCAGTTTTTGATTCTGCCTTCGCAAACTCTTCCCAAGTCGACTTTTTGATCGTCGGTTTGCCACTGGCTTCCCAAATAGGGGGGATTGCCGCAGATGTAGGTTTCGCCCCCGGCATTCTCGAATTCTATCTCCGACTGCTCGAGCGGCGTATTGAACAGGTCATCCCCGCGCACCTTCACACCCGTCCCAGTGGGGGGACAGATGCTCAACCAGTCGAGCCGCAGCGCGTTGCCGCAGGTGATCCAGTTCTGGCTGTCCAATGGCAGGAACTCGGCGAGCGCCTCCTTCTGGCCGCGATAGAGCACGTCGCACTGGTATTCGGCGATGATCAGCGCAAGTCGCGCAATCTCGGCCGGGAAGTCGCGCAGCTCGATGCCGCGGAAGTTGGTCAGCGGGATCTCGCTGCGGCGATCGGGCTCGCCGCGCCGCTTGTTGATCTCGGCCTCGATCGCCCGCATCTCCTTGTAGGCGATCACCAGAAAATTGCCGCTGCCGCAGGCGGGGTCGAACACCCTGATCTTGGCCATGCGGCTGCGCAGGTTGAGCAGCTTGCGGGCATTGTCGCCCGCCTCCTCCAGATGCTTGCGCAGATCGTCGAGGAACAGCGGGTTCAGCACCTTCAGGATGTTCGGCACGCTGGTGTAATGCATGCCGAGCGCGCCGCGCTCCTCGTCGTCGGCAACGGCTTGGATCATGCTGCCGAAGATGTCGGGGTTGATCTTGGTCCAGTCGAGATTGCCGATGTGGATGAGGTATCCGCGTGCGGTGCGGCTGAAGCGGGGGACGTCGATATTGCCGCTGAAGAGCTGCCCGTTGACGTAGGGAAAGCCGTTCGCCCAGGTCTTGATGCCCGCCGCCGTGCGCTCGGCGGTGGGCGTATTCATCGCGCGGAACAGCTCCTGGATCACCTCATGGGTGTTCTCCGCCCCGCCGCTGCTCATCCGCTCGACCGTCTCGGTGAACTTGTAGCCGGAGTGGAAGATGTCGGTGTCCTCGGCAAAGAAGCAGAAGATCAGCCGGGCCATGAAGTGGTTCATGTCGGAGCGGCGATCGGCTGCGGCCCATTCGGGGTTGTCCTGGAGGAGGGTGACGTAGAGCTTGTTGAGGCGCCCGGTGGCGCGGATATCGAACGAGCTTTCGCGGATCTGCGCGACGGTGGTGATGCCGGCGAGCGGCAGGAAGAAGCCGAAGTGGTTGGCGAAATCGGGATAGTCGCAGACGACGGTTTCGCCGGTGGTGACATCCTCGGCCTCGAACCGGTCGCCATCGGTGGCGAGGATGAAGCGGGCTTTCTGACTGGCGGTCTTGGGGCTGTTGCGCAGCGCCGTCAGGGTGTCGCCGACGGTGCCGGGCAGGCAGCTGGCGATGTGGATATGGCTGCGCTGCAGCACTCCGCCGGGAATGTCGGACTGGTTGGTGGCGCCTTTGCGCAGCCGGTCGATCGCGGTCTTCTTGTTGCCAAAGGCTTCGAGGAACTGGAACGGGAACTCGGCAGCGTCAAAAGGCTGCTGCGCAAGCTCGGTGATGGCATCGCCGATTTCGACCGGATTCATGGTGGCGGCATAGGACAGGACGGCAGTGCCAGCCAAGGCATTCGCGGGCCGCGAAAGATCGAGATCGGCGGCAACGGACGCTGCGCGATGCCCCCGCCCTCCGGGATCGTGGTGCCGCCCGGATCAGCGGGGATGATCGATCCACGCGCAAATCTCGCTTTCGCGCCAGACCACCATCGTCTTTGACACGGGGATCTGCTGCGGAAAGGTTCCTGCGCGCATCTTGTTGTAGATCGTCGATCGCTTGAGCCCGGTGCGGGCCATGACCTCCGGCAGACGCAGAAGGGTGTCAGGCCGGGATGCGCCTGGCCGTTCGTGCGCCATCTCCCTCAAAACGGCTGCTACCGCCTGCCGGAGGAGGTTCTCATCAACCACGCGCATAGCCTCAACGGCCGGTTTTGACGGCCTTGCCGACGGAATCGATCGGTCGGAACCGGTGGCGCTGCTTTGGTCGATTTGGCGCTTTGGTCGCATGCGCCTTTTTACTCCGTTTCGCCGGTGCTGTGCGGGCGGGTGCACTTTTAAGCTGCATCCGGGGCGCGATCAGGAAGTCGGGCAGACAGTCGAAGCGCTGCGCGCCGACAAGCGGGCTGTGGTCGCGGGATTTGATCGTCGGGCGCCGAAAGCCTGGTTCGCCCTTCTTCATCTGTCTCCGGACATCATTGCGCATGGTGAACAGCCCAGGCGGATCGCCATCGACCGTCGCCTTCTTCCAAGCCAAAGCGATGTCGTCGGCCTCAGTGTCGCTGCCGCGGTCAAAGATCTTTTCGTACGCGAAGACCAGCTTGATGACGTTACGATCCGTGAATGCCGGGAGCGACTTGAACACAACCATCTGCCGCAGACCGCCTTTGACGACTGGCGAGCCAAGCACCGCCTTCATATGCTTCTGCAACGCGATCAGGCGGGCGCAGGCGAAAATCAGGGCTCGTTTTCTGGAGACTCCGTAAATCAGCTTCACGAAGGAACTGCGGTCATAGCTTTCGAAGTTACTCGACGCCAACTCCTGCAGCTCCTTCACCAAGATTTTGTTATTCTGAAAGAACTCCTTGATCGAATCGAGCAGGGCTTCTTTGTCCTCGACCAATTTTTCTGCCTCTCGCGCCATATCGACAAATTGCTGAATATCCGGGTCTGGCACAAAATTGCTATCGCCTGAGTTGAGATGCGCAAGGCAGAGACTCATCGTATCGCTCGCAACTTTGATATTCTTGTCAAACTGCCCCTTGGTCAGCTGCCCTGATCCTGGGCACAGCCGATCCTCGCTTACATCCATACAGGAGAAGCTCGCGCAAATGATCTGAAGCTGCATGCAGCAATGATAAATGATCATCTTCGCAACAGTATTTCGCGTATTAATATCCCATTTTTTCTCCCTGCGAAGAAAGCCGATCATATTGTTAACTCTGTGAAAATTTCCTCTCACGCAAAGATTGAATAACTGGAGATCGAGACCACGCAGTCTCATAAGCCGGCCCGCATCATCGGTTGGATTGATTTCCAACGCGGATGTGATCAATTTCCTTGCGCCAGAATTGTCGCTGACATCGATCATACTGTGAAGACGGCCGAGTATGAGATCATGCACTTCTTCTTCTGTGCTCCCGTCCGGGAATCTTATCGGAGGAAGAACTACGCGCTGATCGAAAAGGTGGCCGACGGGAAGAGAGCTAAGATCCTTTGTCTGCAGCAACGCCCTAACGAAGCCGACACGGGACATGCCACCGAACAATACCTGTCGCACGGCATTTTCGGGCAGTTCATCGAGCGATCCTCTGTGGTCAACAATAAGCGAAAAGATGGTTTCAAAAACACCGTGCACCTAGGCCACTCCATTGGATGACATAGCGCTCTTATAGATTCAAATTTGCCATTCGACTCGAAAGAGGTTCATTTTTTCATCAGTTGGACTTTCTAGCGATTTTCCGCCCATATGTGGCTGACTCAAAATGCGTTTTTTATAAAAGTGCACCCACCCTCACAACTTATGCGAATCATGAGAAAACTGCCCTTGTCAGCGCGGTGCTGATCAAGTGGGAGTATTGTTATGAATATCGAAAACGTCCGAAATCTTGCAGCGGCAGCGGCCGAGACAATTCGCGCACGGAATGAAGCAAAGTCGCTTCCAAGGCATATCGCCAGCAGTTTTGTGTCGTGTATTCTCGACGTGTGTCCGAATGTGAAGCTCCCCGCCTTGCTGGAGCTGGAAGAAACGCAGCGTATTATGTCGGAATCGAGTGTTTCAAAATCGATCCTGGCAGATGAGCTGAAGCGGGCACGGAGAACACGAAAGACCAAAGCCGATCAGAAGAAAGTTTCCGTTCCGCGACGCAAGCGGAATCATCCTAAGCAGGCCGCTATCCATGCGGCTCCGGTGTCGCAACTTCCTCGTCAAACCGCAGGTCAGTTGTCCATGCCGGGTCTCGTGCCGAACGGACCGATCTCGGAACTCTGATCTACGATCGATCCAGGTCTGATTTAGCAGGAAACAGTGATGAGAAACCACCACAAATTGCCGCCTGACGGCCGCGCCGACGCGCGCCTCAACCACAGCCAAACACCGACCGCCGTTTCCCCCTTCACTTCACCCTTCAAGCAAGGAGTCAAATCTATGCGACAGCCACATTATCGCCGGCCTGCGGCGAAAGCCGGCGCCCCGATCGTCCTCGTCGACGGCGACAAGGGCGGGGTTGGCAAAAGCTTCATGGCGCGGGCGCTTGCCGGCCAGTTGCTGACGCGCAGGTACCCCGTGCACTGTTTCGACGGCGATTATCGCAACGGACTGCTCGAGCGGCACTACGGCAAGCACTGCCCGGTGGAACGCCTCGACCTGCGGACCGAGGAAGGCTTCTCCGATTTCTACGACACGCTCGACTGGATCGATGACGACGCCATCGTGATTTGTGACCTCCCGGCAGGTGTCGGTGGACGCTTGCAGAGCGAGGCTGAGCGCCTGCACTTCAACCGCGACTTCGGCCGTGAAATCATCCACGTCTGGATGGCGGATACGGGCGAAGATTCTGTCAGACAGTTCAAGGAACTGCAATTCCTCGCCAACCCGGCGCACAGCGCGTTCGTGATGAATCTGCGTGGCAAGACCGACCCCAAGCGTTTCGCAATCTGGCACGAGTCAAACCTGCGGACCTGGTTCCTTGCGGGTGGCGGGCTCGAGCTCAGGCTGCCCCATATGGCAGATGGTCTCCACGACAGGATCGCGCGCGCGCAGGCGCCGTTCCTGCTCGATCCGGCCCCTGAAGGGCTGACGCGATCCGACCTGCTCTCGTTGCGGATCTTCGATCAGCATGTCGCAACCGAGTTCTCCCCCCTGATCGACCTGATCCTCAGAGGCTGACCATGATCGACATCAAATCATTCTTCAAACAGATCGTCGGTCGTCAGCCCGAAGCAGCGGAGCTCGACACGGTCAGCAACCTCCTGGCTCGGACGCCTGAGGCGCTCCGTGACGATCCCGGGCTGGTCGCTGACGTGATCATCAGATCGGCCCATCTGAGTGAAATGAACCGCTGCGTCGACAAGCTGATGATCGGCATGCGCGACTATGCGCAATCCCAGAGCGAAAGCTATGCCATGGCCGTCGCCGACAAGGTCTGGCGCCGGATCATGGATAACCTGCCCTGGAACGTGCAAACAGAGGCAACAGGGCGCATCAGGCGCTACGCGGTGATCCTCGGCATTCTGTTCTTGCTGGGGTTCATTTCCGGGTGGTCTTGCCTGTATTTTGCGTATCAGTTCAATCGGCAAAGCCATCAGGCTGCGCAAGAGACCACGTTCCTCTGGTGCGTTGAGGGCGCAGTCGGTGCATCCGTCACTGCAGCCGGAAAAGCTGCGAAAGCAGGCGTGATGCGTGTCGATGTGTTCGCGAACCGGGCACGCCAATGCGCGGCAGAGTATGCAGACTGGCGCGCAACCGGTCTCTAGTCACACCGCAGAACAGGAGAGCCCGGCCACGAAAACGTGGCCGGGTGATCCCTGAAAACAATCTCAAATCGGAATGGGAAGGAAAAGAGCAAGGGCTGGCCAACGACTACCGCGCCGCCGAGCGCGGCGCTTGGGCCAGGCTCTGTCGCTCCGCTCTGTCGCCTGGCCGATGTTGGCCCGACCTTGCCGGAGAGGGCTTTGCCCTCCCCAGACCCCTCCCACATTGCCCGTCATCCAGGATGAAAGCGACATTCATGCCCGGACAATCCGGAACCGAGACCCGGCAACGCCAGATCGTGCGCTCGACCAGATGGAGCCAGCAGGAGTTCGAGCGGCTCACTGAACTCGCCCGCTATTCGGGGTGCAGCGAGGCCGAGCTGCTCCGCCGGCTGGTCAATCGCGCCTCCCGCCGCATCATCCAGTCGCGCGAACTCGTCATCGAGATCAGGCGCGTTGGCGTGAACCTCAACCAGATCGCCCGCCGCCTGAATGGTGGCGGACCGGTCACTGCGGACGAGCTGCGCACGGTGTATCACGATCTTCTCGCGGCCGCGCGGATCGCAAAATCATGATCGCGAATATCACCCGAGGCGCGGACTTTGCCGGCCTGGTCCATTATCTGGTCGACAATCGCGATCATGAACTGCTCGATCTGCAGGGCGTGTCGAGCGTTGATGCCGCAGCCAGCGAAATGGCGGCCGTTGCATCCCTAAGCAGCAGGGCGCGCAGCCCGCTTCTCCATCTGTCGCTTTCTGCGGCCCATGAAGATGGCAGCCTGTCGAGAGAGCAATGGCTGTTCGCGGTCAACGCCGTCGAACGCGAACTCACGCTCGGCGGCCATCAGCGCGTCGTGGTTCGCCACTGCGACAAGCAGCATGACCATGTGCACATCTTCTGGTGCACGGTCGACATCGGCACCGGCCAGACGCCGCCAAAGCTCTGGTTCCTGCGGCGCGGGGCCAAGGCACGGGGGGTCGGCACGCATGCCATTCCGCCCGAACGCCTGCCCGACATCCCCGAAGCGGAACGGGCCCGCAGAACCTTTGATTTTCGTGCGCTGATGCGTGTGCAGTCTCTATGTCGCCAGCTCGAACGGCATCTTGGCCTGCGCAGGCTGAGATCGCCGCATGAGGCTGCCAGATGGCGGGAAGCGCATGGTCCGTCGCCCGACCAGGCCCGGGCAGAACGGCGCGCACAGCGTGTCGGTTCGATCGCGCTGCTTGACCTTGCCGACGAGATCCGCGCCGCGCTTGATCGTCCCAGCTGGGCGTTGAAGCGCAGCGCGCTGGCCGATTTGGGGCTGGATCTGGAACCGGTTTACCGCGTGACCAAAGCGGGCGACGAACTTCGCGGTCTGGTCATCGTCGACGCAGCGGATCGCGGCAACCGGATCAAGGCGTCGGACCTCGACACCACCCAGCTGCGTTACGGCCTGCAGCAGATCGAGAAGCGCCTGGAGCCGGGTGTCGAGCGTCTCATGCAGTGGTGGCCAAAGCGTGCGTCCGAAGTGCCGTTGCCACGCCGAGAGCGATCAGACGATGCGGATCTGCGCCAGCGCTTCCGTCTTCTGCAGGCCGAACACCGGATTGCCGAGATGCAGCGTGCCGCCGCCCGCAAGGCACTGCGCGCCCGCCAGAAGCTGGAGTTGGCGCGGGCGCGCCAGACCCTGACCCGCCAGCGAAAAGCGCATGCCGCCACGCTTGCCCCGCGCGAGCGCAGGGCGTTCTATCGCCAGTTCAGCAAGGTGCGGGCCGAAACGCTCAACGCGATCATCGTCCGTTACCGAAACGAAGCTGCGGCGCTGGCGCGGGTGGCAAAGCCGACATGGCAGATGTTCCTCGCCGCCGAACGGCCGGGGCTGGTGCCCTCGATCCGACGCCCTTCGCCGCCGCCAGCACGGCAGCCCGAGATCGCCGCCGGGAAAGACCAGCGGGCGCTCGAACGGCCGCCAGTCGCCAAAGAGGCTCGCGCCGATCGCGTTGCTTCCCGGCCGACACAATCAGTCGCGGAAACGAAAAAGGCGCCCGCAGCGCGGCAGCAACCCGATCGCGAGGCCGCCGCTCAGCAAGAGTTGATGCGCGCTTACATGGCTCAGAGGCTTCGTGATGGTCGGGGACGGTAGAGCGCGTGGGGCATGTGCGTTGCATACACGACCGTTTTGGATCGTGCCGGACAGGCCGCTGTTGCTGTCGCTGCAAAGCTCGGTTCGCTCGACAACCCTGATCAACGGCTATGCTGGGCACGCCCGCAGGAGGGACCCGTGCGCGCCTTCTTTGGGCGCGTGACCGCCAGCCGCCCGATCGTCGACGACCTGCACACGTTTCTCGACGCACGCGACCGGCAGGTCGGCGTCAAGTCGGCCGCTGTGGTCGCCTAAGGCCACGCCGGGGGTGACTCGGTTGGGGCAACGCAAGTGGTTTCGCAAATACTGGAGATAGTCGCAGCCTAGCGGCCGTGCCGACTTCATGGATTTAACTTCAAGGTAGGTCCCGTAGCTGATTCGATTACCACGCGGGGGATCGTACTTCGTAATGCACGGACCAGTCGCTAGCCTCGGTCTCGCGGTAAAGCTGACCCACAGAACTCGATATCCGTCCCCGCCCGCATTGGTGCTTCGTACCACTTCCTTAAAGGCCCTCTCCGCTGACGCGGGCTGAAAACACGTGGTGGACGAGAGCTGCTTCCCGCTCGCTCTCAAACGCTCATTTTCTTCCAGCAGGTCAGAGGAGGTGAATAGGGCGAAGGTCCAACCTTCTTTGGGAATCCTTACCACGCCTTCGTAAAGTGCTGGCGCTCCAGTTGGCACGCCATTCGGAAGTGCGAACATGCACCCTTTGACAAGCAATACAAATCCAGCGAGCGCCAAGACCGAAGTGGCACTTTCGCGAAGCAGCGAACGGCGTTTCATCGTCGCTTGGTCCCACGAACTACTTCCGCAATCCACCCATCGCGGACTGACTGGCCCCCACTGAGTGGTCCGTCTTGATTGTTAGTGCATGGGAGCGCTTTCCGCCAGTGTCGGCCGCAGGTGGAGCGAAGCGGAACCGGAGGGTGGCACTGGCGGAGTGGCTGCTTCCGGGGCCGGCGGGCGATAGCCCAGGCTGCTGTGCGGGCGGATGGTGTTGTAGTGCCGGCGCCAGGCCTCGATCAGCACCTTGGCCTCGGCCAGCGTATAGAAGATCTCGCCGTCCAGCAGCTCGTCGCGCAATGAGCCGTTGAACGATTCACAATATCCGTTCTCCCATGGGCTGCCGGGGGTGATGTAGAGCGTCTTCACACCGATCCTGCCCAGCCATTGTTGCACCGCCTTCGCAATGAACTCGGGGCCATTGTCTAATTCCGGGGACACGATACTAAATAGACCCGGTGCGCACAAGCTGATAGGCTGTTTGCGTGGCTCGCCTGTCTCGCATCGTGATACCTGATGTTGCGCATCATGTGACGCAGCGGGACAATCGTCGCTTGCCGGTGTTTTTCGGCGATGATGATCGCAGGCTGTATCTCGACCTGGTTCGCGAAGGCTGTCTCAAGGCGGAGGTGGCGTGCCTGGCGTGGTGCCTGATGGACAATCACATGCACCTGGTGCTGGTGCCGCCTAGCGAGGCCGGTCTGCGCGACGCCTTGGGCGAGGCGCACCGGCGCTATAGCCGCGCAATCAACTTTCGCGAGGGTTGGCGCGGCTATCTGATCCAGGGGCGGTTTGCGAGCTATCCCATGGATGACGCGCATCTGATGGCGGCGGTGCGCTATGTTGAGAACAATCTGGTCGCAGCCAGGATGGTTGCTCGGCCCGCGGACTGGCCATGGTCGAGCGCCCGCAGCCATGTTGCAGGCGCGCAGGTGGAGGGTGACATGCTGACCGATGTCGCCGCGCTGTCCCGGCATGTGCCCAATTGGCGGGCCTATCTGGCGCATGGCGCAGAGGCAGCGGACGCAAGCCTGGAAGGCGAGGCTGTGCTCGAAGCGATCGAGGCGCGCCTGCGCACCGGCAGACCGCTGGCCGAAGCGGCTTGGATCGCCGAAGCAGAACGTGCCACGATGCGCCGCATGACCCCCGCCAAGCGCGGGCCAAAGGTGAAGGGGGCTGACTGATGGAATTAAGTATCGTGTCCCCGGAATTCCGAATTAAGTATCGTGTCCCCGGAATTCCCTCGTGTCCCCGGAATTCCCCTGTCGTCGAAGTCGAATGGGCCAAGGCTTAAGAGGGACTTGGGTTCGGCAGTTAGGATCGGGCTGAAAAGAGCCGTCTCTGCTGCTGTTTCGTCGCCGCAAGCCAGAGCCGTGGGAGCGGGTATCGGAGCCGGATTGGCGCTACTCAGTGCCGAGAGTTGCGGGATACAGGCTATACCATCGATGCCAGATGTATTGCCGTTTGGATTTTGAGCGTAGATATGAAAAAGGCCCTATCTGGAGCGTTCTCCGTTCTCGTCCCTTACCTGATATTTATATCTAATCTCGGGACGTCGGTAAAAAGCCTGTTGGTTAGTCTGTTGTGCGGTATAATACTGATTTTCTTCGTGATAAAAGCGGGTGGCTGGAAGCGTATCTCCCGCCGCCGGAGGGCTTTGTCTGCGCCGACATTGGTTTTAATATTGACTACGGTGCTAAATGTGATATTTGATCTTCAGATCAGCGTTCTCGCATTATGGATGGGATATTTCAGTCTCACTGCCTTATCTTTCATAGTCTCAGAAGCACTGGCTCCGCGCTGATTAATGCCGCAAAAGGTGGACGTAGGTCGGCCTGACTATTGGGGCTCCGGTCTGTTCAAGTTGGGTCAAATGGCCTCTGAACGTGGGGAGTTTGTCGGGAACGTCTCAGACGACTTCATATTCGCTGGCGTTGTTTCAGGTGGAACTGGCTTGGTTCCGGCGCTGGGCTTCCAGGCTCTGTCTGGTGCATCCCAAGTAGGTGGTGCAGTGTTGCAGGCATTGGCCGGTGACCCTACTGCGCGACGACGTGCGCTTGCGGGTGCGATTGGGACATTGGTGCCCGAACTCCGGGGACACGATACTAAATAGACCCGGTGCGCACAAGCTGATGGGCTGTTTGCGTGGCTCGCCTGTCTCGCATCGTGATACCTGATGTTGCGCATCATGTGACGCAGCGGGGCAATCGTCGCTTGCCGGTGTTTTTCGGCGATGATGATCGCAGGCTGTATCTCGACCTGGTTCGCGAAGGCTGTCTCAAGGCGCAGGTGGCGTGCCTGGCGTGGTGCCTGATGGACAATCACGTGCACCTGGTGCTGGTGCCGCATAGCGAGGCCGGTCTGCGCGACGCCTTGGGCGAGGCGCACCGGCGCTACAGCCGCGCAATCAACTTTCGCGAGGGTTGGCGCGGCTATCTGTTCCAGGGGCGGTTTGCGAGCTATCCCATGGATGACGCGCATCTGATGGCGGCGGTGCGCTATGTCGAGAACAATCCGGTCGCAGCCAGGATGGTTGCTCGGCCCGCGGACTGGCCATGGTCGAGCGCCCGCAGCCATGTTGCAGGCGCGCAGGTGGAGGGTGACATGCTGACCGATGTCGCCGCGCTGTCCCGGCATGTGCCCAATTGGCTGGCCTATCTGGCGCATGGCGCAGAGGCAGCGGACGCAAGCCTGGAAGGCGAGGCTGTGCTCGAAGCGATCGAGGCGCGCCTGCGCACCGGCAGACCGCTGGCCGAGGCAGCTTGGATCGCCGAAGCAGAACGCGCCATGATGCGCCGCATGACCCCCGCCAAGCGCGGGCCAAAGGCGAAGGGGGCTGACTGATGGAATTAAGTATCGTATCCTCGGAATTCCCAGTGCCCCCGGAATTCCCAGTGCCCCCGGAATTCCATGTCAACATATCAGTGGCGTTGTTTAGGAGGCGTCTTTTTCGGCGCGCAATGTGGCGAGAATATGTAAAATGCTTCTTTTTGAAAAAATATTTTGCGGCTTAAAAAATCTATGAAACCCAACTTTTCTAACAAAATATCAAAGAGGGTATTGTGGCGGTTATTTGCCGCGGTAATTTCCTTTGTGGCTTTTCCGTTATATATCTTTCTGCCGTCATACTACCATTCAAAGGAGACTGCTGTCAGCTTTCCAGATGGAGATGTTTCCAAGTTTCCAGTGGAGGTTGTGAGGGGTGCCGTGTCATGGGGGGATAGGCGGCGCAAGGCGGTGTTTATCAAGTATTCAACAGGAAAAAGAGAGTTGATCCGCTGCGCAGAATGGTCTTCAAATCCTGCAGGTTGCTTTTTCGACGTCTGGCGCGCACTTCCGGCGGATCTCGAGATTAAGTTTGCTTTGAACCCAGATACGCAGGCTCGGCATTATATATTGTCGGTAACCGACATGCGGGGCAATGTGCTGATCAGCCAAGATGAGCGGATAAAGCTTTATGAATCGGCTAGATCCCACTACAGAAGTTATGACCCTTGGAAGGATTTATATAGCACCATTCCATTAATGATTATATTTTGTCCGATTATGTGGTTTGCGATGGTATTGCCGCCACGTGGCGTCAATGTTAATCGGAAAGACAGGGGCTAAACAAAAAACAGATCTTTTGGGGTGTGGTATATGGCTGATCAGGAATTCCGGGGACGCGATACTAAATAGACCCGGTGCGCACAAGCTGATAGGCTGTTTGCATGGCTCGCCTGTCTCGCATCGTGATACCTGGTGTTGCGCATCATGTGACGCAGCGGGGCAATGGCCGCCAGCAGGTATTCTTTGGCGACGATGATTATGCGGCCTATCGCGATCTGCTTGCCGTGCAATGTGCGGCCCATGGTGTGGCGGTGTGGAGCTGGATCCTGATGCCCTGGGTCTGCAGGGCTGCCCTGAACCAGTCAGCATAACGGCCCCGGTCGCCCAGCAGGCATTGTGCCTTGGGCAGGGTGTCGAACAGGGCACCGGCACCGATGTCGTCGCTCACCTGACCTGCTGTCGTGAAGAGGCTGATCGGTCGTCCGTTGGCATCGGTTGCAGCGTGCAGCTTGATGGTCATGCCGCCTTTGGTGGGTCCGATCAGCCGCCCGAGACCTCCTTTTTTGCCCGCAAGCTCGAAGCCGTGTGGTGTGTCTTTGGATAGGTCGCGTCGATCATCACGGTGCGCGATTCCGCAGTGCCACGGGACAGGCTCTCCGGCGTCCGGAAGAAGCCGCCGGCTCGCTTCACCGCTTCCCGCGATTGTATAGCGTCTTGTGAGGGTCATAAGCCGTCGGCACGTCGCGCCAGCGAAGGCTGTTGCGATTGATGAAAATAATCCAACTCAGGGCGCGGCGATCAGTGACCCTGGGCCTTCCGTGGATTTTCGGGAAATAGGGGGCCGGCCGAGCCATCTGCTCGCCTGTCGGCCAAAACAGGCTCTTCATGAAGACTCCTCAGGAGCCTGAATCGGATCGCGCGCCTTACATCAATGGGGCCTGACCCTAGCAGAACAGGATCCCCCTCCCTCCCGCCCGTCAAAACAAACATCAGTCACATTTTCTGTCTGGAAAAAAATGACAAGCGGCACAGCGGCACGCTTGTACGCCGCGAGGCCGGCGCAAAACGGTAAAATGAAAAAGAAGAATAAAATCAGCTGAGTGAAAAAGAAGAAAATTCCTGCTGCGACCTTGCATCTCAGCCGTCGCGCCAACGACGAGTAGAATATGAACATCTGTCCCGAACTGTCATCTCAACCAGCAACCGCCTCACGCCTCCTGGTTGAACAACTGATGGAGGCAACAGCCTTCGCAATCGGTGGCCCGGTGCTGCGTGACGCGGGGATCGCTGACGCACCCGGTGCATCCTCGCTGATCATGCCCAATGCCTGCCTGCTGATCGGCGGCACATCCGTTTGCGCCGCCTGTGACCGCGCCACGCCGCATCTGCCCCATCATCCGGCAGAGCTCGACCTGCTGATGGTGAGGCCCGATCCCTGGCATGAGGCGGTGTTTGACATCCGCCTGCACGGCGATCCCAACTGGTTCCGCCGCTATCTGCCCTGGCTCCAAACGCCCCAGTCCGGCCTCTGGCTCATGCCACCGGGTGGCGAAGGGCCGCACTTTGTCGTGCAGGCGACGGGCATCCGGACGACGCTGGACCGCCCCTGCCGCCATGATGACGAGGCAGCCCAACGGGGGCATGCCCGCGCCAGACTGTTGTTCGCGGTCGCACGGCAGGGGTGGTACTGATGCTCAGGTCACGCTGGACAGCATCCGCGCCCCTGCCGCCCGAAATGGGCATGACCGCAAGACTGCGGACCTTTGCCGATGGTGGCGGGGTGTTCGAAAACTTCGGCTTTGTCCGGGGCTATTATGAGGGCGAAGGCGTGCGGGCGAGCCTGCACGATTATGTCGCGCGCAAACTCTGCCCCGTTCCCGGTGACGGGCCTGGCAACCGCTTCACGGCGGCCAAGTTCGACCTGCTGCTGCCGGCCGAAGCGCCCTCCGACTATATGATGCTCGATCATCTTGTCCGGATGTACGAGCTCATGCTGCCGCCCTGGGAGGCGAGCGCCTTCGCGCAGATCACGCTGCGCTTTCCGCGCGCATCGAACTTTCATGTGCCATGGGAACGCGCGCGTGACTTTGCCCGCAGCGAGTTGGTCGGCGCACGCCAGCTTCCGGTGCTTGCGGTCCTGCATACGCCAAGCGCGGCGGGCTCGGCGAACCCGCCGCATGTCCATCTGATCGCCTTCCCGCGCAAGCTGGGCCTGTTCGGCTTTGCCGAGTTCGACCGGGAACTCCCGACCGACATCGGCAACCGGAAAATGCATTCCGCCTGGCTGCAGCACCGCGCCGAACAAGATGCCGCGGAGCACCGGCCGGATCCGGCCAGCGCGGCACCATGCGGATGCGGCTGGCGGACGGCGACATTCGGGCGGGGGTGACGACCAGCCCCTTCACCTACGATACTGTGACATGGCCACGTCAGAGCGTGGCCATGTCGCTTCGTCGGACAACAAAATCCGGGGGTATCTGTGGGGGTATCCGTGAAACGACTTTTGAATGTAGATAAGTAAGAGAGATACTTGGCTGAAATGATCGGATCCCTCCCGCTCCGCCACCATGCCTTTCAGCGGCGTTCAGCACTTTATCCAGACCTCAAAAAATGGCGCTTTTCTGCCAAGGTTCTGTCCAGCGCTTTCCGGCTGCTAATGCCCGTTTTGCCGGGCTGTTGCGCGCCGGAGAGGACGAGGCCATGTTCGGGCGACTGCGCTGTTCGGAATGTGCAGGTCGTCCGCTGGGTGACAGCGCGTTTCTCGATCAGGTGGAGGCATTGCTTGGCCGCGACCCAAGCCCGGGTGAACGCGGGCCAAAGGCGAAGGGGGCTGGCTGATGGAATTAAGTATCGTGTCCCCGGAATTCCCCATACAAGAGCGAGGCCCTGTCAGGTCAATTAGGGGGCCACCTCAGGTGTGGTCGCCTAAGGCCACGCCGGGGGTGACTCGGTTGGGGCAACGCAAGTGGTTTCGCAAATACTGGAGATAGTCGCAGCCTAGCGGCCGTGCCGACTTCATGGATTTAACTTCAAGGTAGGTCCCGTAGCGGATTCGATTACCACGCGGGGGATCGTACTTCATAATGCACGGACCAGTCGCTAGCCTCGGTCTCGCGGTAAAGCTGACCCACAGAACTCGATATCCGTCCCCGTCCGCATTGGTGCTTCGTACCACTTCCTTAAAAGCCCGCTCCGCTGACGCGGGCTGAAAACACGTGGTGGACGAGAGCTGCTTCCCGCTCGCTCTCAAACGCTCATTTTCTTCCAGCAGGTCAGAGGAGGTGAATAGGGCGAAGGTCAAACCTTCTTTGGGAATAGTTACCACGCCTTCGTAAAGTGCTGGCGCTCCAGTTGGCACGCCATTCGGAAGTGCGAACATGCACCCTTTGACAAGCAATACCAATCCAGCAAGCGTCAAGACCGAAGTGGCACTTTCGCGAAGCGGCGAACGGCGTTTCATCGTCGATTGGTCCCACGAACTACTTCCGCAATCCACCCATCGCGAGAATTCCGGGGACACGATACTAAATAGACCCGGTGCGCACAAGCTGATAGGCTGTTTGCATGGCTCGCCTGTCTCGCATTGTGATGCCTGATGTTGCGCATCATGTGACGCAGCGGGGCAATCGTCGCTTGCCGGTGTTTTTCGGCGATGATGATCGCAGGCT